>NZ_JAQECM010000004.1:0-101793 GCF_027669965.1 Candidatus Collinsella stercoripullorum
GCCCCGGCAGCGGGGCCCTTCGCGTTTCCTTGTTCGAACAACTCGACAGTGGGTCGCCCCTTGCTGTATAGTTGCCCGGATTCTATGGGAGCGAACGGGGCCGTATCGCGCGCCCCGCATCGGGGGAGCTATGGGATTCACGTATAGGACGACGCTCGTCTCCTGCTTCGTCGCGTATATCGTCCAAGCGGTCGTCAACAACTTCGTGCCGCTGCTGTTTGTCACCTTCCAGAGCGAGTTCGGGATACCCCTCTCCCAGATCACCCTGCTCATCACGGTCAACTTCGCGGTCCAGCTGACGGTCGACCTGCTGTCGGCGCGGTTCGTCGACGTGATCGGCTACCGCGCGTCCATCGTCGCCGCGCATATCCTGACCGCCGTCGGGCTGGTGCTGCTCACCGTCCTGCCCCAGTCGGTCGACCCGTTCGCGGGCATCCTCGCCGCGGTGGTGGTCTACGCGATCGGCGGCGGGATCATCGAGGTGCTCGTGAGTCCCATCGTCGAGGCGTGCCCGACCGACGACAAGGCGAGCGCCATGAGCCTGCTCCATTCCTTCTACTGCTGGGGCAGTGTGGGCGTGGTGCTGCTGTCCACGGTGTTCTTCGCGTACGTGGGCGTCTCCAGCTGGCGTCTGCTCGCCTGCGCGTGGGCGGTCCTGCCGCTCGCCAACGCCCTGGTGCTGCTGCGCACCCCCATCGCCAAGCCCTTGGACGAGGGGGATGCGGGGATGTCCGTGGGCGAGCTGCTCGGCAGCCGGGTGTTCTGGGTGCTCGTCGTCATGATGCTGTGCGCCGGCGCGAGCGAGCAGTCCGTGAGCCAGTGGGCCTCCGCGTTCGCCGAACGCGGGCTGCAGGTGGGCAAGACCATGGGCGACCTCGCCGGCCCGATGATGTTCGCCCTGCTCATGGGTACCGCACGTCTTCTGTACGCGAAGATCGGCAGCCGCTGGGACCTCGGCCGCACGATGCTCGCGAGCACCCTTCTGTGCGCGGCCTCCTACCTGCTGACGAGCCTGTCGCCCTTGCCGGCGCTCAGCTTGGTCGGATGCGGGCTGTGCGGGTTCTCGGTCGGCGTTCTGTGGCCGGGTACGTTCAGCCGGGCCTCGGCGGCCCTGCGGCGCGGGGGGACGGCGATGTTCGCGCTGCTCGCGTTGGCGGGGGACCTGGGATGCTCCGCCGGACCCACCCTCGTGGGCATGGTGTCCGATGCCGCGGGCGGCAACCTCGGGGCGGGGATCCTCGCCGGCGCGGTGTTCCCCGTCGTGCTCGCCGTCTGCCTGATCGCGCAGCGCGCGGGTGCGGGCGCGGGCCGACGCCGTCCCGCCGGCCCTGCGGCCCGCGGCTAGCTCCGGTCCTCGGACGCCTCGCGCATGGCCTTCGTCGAGCGCGCGAGGTACTCGTTGCGCTTCGCCATGTCGCCCTTGTTCTGATACTGGAGCGCGAGCAGGTACTCGATGCGCCCGCGCGCCGGGCCGTGCAGGCGGTCGAGGGCCTGCTCCATCCGGTCGATGTAGTTGTACTGCTTGAGGATCGCGATGTCGTACATCATGCGGCAGTCCTGCTGGGAGTCGCCGTACTTCGCGCTGTCGAGCCTCTCGATCTCGTCCAGCATCCGCTTGGCCTTCTTGCCCCGGCTCAGGCTGATGTAGATGTTGAACGCCTTGATGACGAGGTCGGCGCGCTGCTCGTCGCTCACCTTGCGTGCGAGCAGGTCGTCGAGCAGCTTCTCCGCCTCTTTCCAATCGCCCTTGATCATGTGGGCGTTGAGCTTGAAGTAGCTGCGGTTGTAGTCCGGGTAGACCAGCCGCGCGATCCGCGAATCGATAAGGCGGAAGAACTCGTCGTACTTTCCGTCCTCCAGGAGCTGCCCCAGCTTGGCGAACATGGTGCGCTTCTGGATGGAGATGAAGACCGTGATGACGGCGAGCACGGCGAACATCGCGATGGTGACGATGGTCAGGATTCTGATCGGGTCCATGGATCCTCCCGGAGACGGTGCGGTGCGGCGTTGCGGGTGCGCGGCGAGCGACGGCGGTGTTCGAGCGAAACGACATTATCGCGCAAATGGTATCGATGTGCAGAGCACAAGGGCCTGTCGCCCGCGCTGTGCGGCACGTATGATGGGGGAAGACGGCGCCGTGCCCGAAGCGGGGCGGTGCGGGGACCTGGAGGCTGGGAGGCCCGTATGAAGAAGATCGTGGTCGCCTGCGGGACGGGCGTCGCCACCTCGGCGATGGTGGCGCTGCGCGTGGGCGAGCTGCTCGACGCGCATGGATACGCGGGCTCCTACGAGCTGGTCCGCTGCGCGATCGACGACACGCCGCGGGAGTGCGCGGATGCCGACCTGCTGATCGCCACGACGATCGCGCCGGTCGGCGTCACGTGCGAGTACGTGAGCGGCGTGCCGTTCCTGACCGGTCGCGGCCGCGCCGACGCGGAGCGGTTTATCCTGGAGACCATGGCGCGGTAGGCGGCGCACAGTACAATACAGGCGCGGAGCCGTTCCGCACCATCGCGATCGAGAGGAGCCGTCATGGCGGAAACCAGCGAGAACCCTGTCGAGCTGTTTGGAATGTACATCGCCCATGTAGGTGTCAACGCTGAGACCCCGGAGGAGGCGGCGCGGATCGCCGAGGAGTTCTCGCTCCTCATGGGGCTGTCTGCCCGTGATACGCCGGTCTCCGTCTTCTCGGATACCCTCGTCGAGACCATGAAGGGATGCGGCCGCGGTACCTGCGGTCATATCGGCTTCCATGTCGACGACATGGTCGCAGCCGAGCGCTGGTTCGCCGCGCGCGGTTTCGAGATCAACGAGGAGTCCCGCGCCCTCAACCCGGACGGCTCGACGCGCCTGGTGTACTTCAAGCGCGAGATCGGTGGGTTCGCCATCCATCTGACATCCGATAAGTAGCGAGTGCCGTTCTCCGCGGGAAGAAAAATTCGTTCAAAAACTTCTTGCACTTGCGATTCGTTTTGCTAAGATTGAACAGCACGCGGGCGTGGCGGAATTGGCAGACGCGTATGGTTCAGGTCCATATGGGGGCAACCCCGTGAAGGTTCAAGTCCTTTCGCCCGCACCATAGAATGTTGAAGGCCCCGGTGACGGGGCCTTTTCATTTCGCGGGCCCCTCGCGGGGACTTGAACCGGTGAGGTCGCGAGGCTGCGGGAACGCGCGAGCGTTCCCCAGCGAGCGTGCGAGGGCGCAGGTTCGTTCGTTTTCCCCGTGCTGGTAGAGAATCGCCGTTTGGGGGAGGGTCGCACCCGCGATTCGACGGAAACGGGGCGTCGGCGCATGCTCGACGGATCGCCGGCCTTTCCCCATCGGCTCTTCGACCCGGAAAACGCATCATCGAAAACAGCCAAAACGAAAGATACGGTCATAACGACTGCCTCACCAGGCGATGCCCGCGCCAGGTCCGCGCCTCTCCCTTCCCCCAAACGGTGATTTTCTGCCAGCTCGGGAAACGCGAACGACGCGACGCCGCCGGGTGGGGGTGAGGACGACGCCGTACGGCAGGGTGGGGCATGCCCGGAGGGTGCGGCGCCGCTGAGCGGGTGACGCGGACGGTGCGAGGACGCCATGCGGAGGGTCGAGCAGCTCGGCCCTACCGGGTGGGGCGCGAGAATGACGCGACGCCGCCGGACCGAGGGGGTCTTCCCGCCCCGGATGACGCGACGCCGTCCGTATGGCGCAACCTTGCAAAACCGTTAGCGAAACATAAGGCACCGTGCGCGCATCCTCGCGCATCCCTTTGGGATAATGACGGGCGAGGAGGGCGGACGATGAAAACACTCGCGCGCATCATCAGACGGGTGCTCGTCATCGCGCTGGTCGCGGTCATCGCGATGTGCGCGCTGACCGTCTGGCGCGGCTACGGGATGTACCGCGAAGCCCTCGCCGACCGGCCGATCTCCCAGACCGTGGAGGAGCTGCGGGCGACCGATACGTACACCGAGCTGGACGAGCTGCCGCAGACGTACCTCGATGCGGTGGTCGCCGTGGAGGACCATAGGTTCTACGAGCACGGCGGCATCGACCCCATCGCCATCTGCCGCGCTGCGTTCAACGACCTGCGCACGCTGAGCCTGCGCGAAGGGGGGAGCACCATCACGCAGCAGGTGGCCAAGAACCTGTTCTTCACGCAGGACAAGCATTTCGAGCGCAAGGTGGCCGAGGTCTTCATGGCGTTCGACCTCGAAGCGCGCTACAGCAAACGCGAGATCCTCGAGCTGTATGTGAACTCGTCGTATTTCGGCTCCGGCTACACCGGCATCGGGCAGGCGGCTCCCGGGTATCTCGGGTGCGACCCATCCGACATGAGCGATTACGAGTGCGCCCTGATGGCGGGGTTCCCGAACGCCCCGGAGCTGTTCGCAGCGGACCCGCAGGCCGCCGACTCCCGGGCGCGGGTCGTCGTGCAGCAGATGGAGAAATACGGATTCGACCCCGGGGACGCCGCTTCCTGATGGGGTGCCGCCGGGTGTCGCGGCCCATCCGCGGCGCCCCCGATCCGCCGCCCCGTCTGCCGCGGCGGCGTCCGCCCAGGACGCGGGCGGCTTCGGGTCAGCGGGGAGGATGGCCGGCGAGTAGCCGGGACCGCCCCGGCCGCAGGGGGTCGGCGGAAACCGAGGACGGCGACGCGCCCTGCTGCCGCTCGCCCCGGTCGCAGGGGCGCTTTGGGGTCCCTGCTCCCGTGCGCCCCGGTCGCAGCAGGGCGCTTTCGGGTACAACCTCCGATAAGGTGCAGGAGGGATCTATGAAGACGTTTCAGCTCAAGGATGGCCGGATCGTCCGCGCCGCGGCGGCGGATCCGGGCCGGGGTTGCGCGGCGGACGCGGGACCGTTTCCGATCCAGGTGATGGACGAGTCCGAGTTCATACCACCCGCGGGGGACCGGGTCGTGCGCGAGGTGCTGCGCCAGCTGCCCCATGCGTCGGTGCCCTTCGCCGAGCGCGCGCCGGAGGGCGTCGTGGGCCTGCTCGCCCTACCCGCTCCCGAGCGGGGCGGTCTCGCGCAGGCGCGCGTCCTGTTCGTGCTCGGGCGCGACAGCCTCAGCCTGGTCGGCAAACCCGAGGCGTGCATGCGCGCGCTCGGGGACCTCGCGGAGGAGTCCGTCCCCGTTCCGCATGCGGCGAGCGTCCTGTGCGAGCTCATGCACCGGACGGTGCGGGACCACCCGGCGATGCTCTCAGAGGTGCGACGCGATTTCGAGCTGCTCGAGGAACGGCTGCTCGAGGGGCGCGGCCGCATCGACCGCGCGCTCCTCATGTCCGACTCTCGGCGTCTCCTGGGGCTCGACGCGCTCTACCAGGGAATGTCCGACATGGCGTCCGAGCTGGCGGACGAGGGCGACGACCTGGTCGGGGAGGCCGACCGCCAGCGCTTCCGCGCGCTCGGCAGGCAGCTCGACCGCCTCTCGGCCCGTCTCGAGTCCCTGCAGGATCACAGCCTGCAGCTCCACAGCCTCTATCAGGAGGGGATAGACATCCGGCAGAACAGCGTCATGCAGTGGCTCACGGTCATCGCGACCATCTTCATGCCGCTCACCTTCATCACGAGCTGGTACGGGATGAACTTCCCCAACATGGGGATGACGCGCGTGCCGTGGGGCTATGTGCTGGTGATCGCCGTCTGCGCGCTCGTGGCCGCGCTCGAGGTGCTGTTCTTCCACCGCCGCGGCTGGCTGCACTTCGGGGGCGGGAAGAGGGTCCGGTCCGGCACCCGTCGCGGTCGCCGGGGCCGGTCCGAGCGCTCGGACTTATGGTGAGCCCCCGCTGAAAGGGTGGAGGTGTCTTGGGGTGTCGGGGCCTGCCGTATAATCCAGGGGCACTGTTTGCCTGCAGAAGGGAAAGCTGTAGTGAACGACGGTACCCGGGGGCATGGGGGCCCTCGCTTCCACCTCGCCCTGGCGGCGTCCAAGGCCGCTGCCGCCGGCCTCAAGCTGATGCGCCGCAACGCGGGGCAGATGCCCGGCGTGATCGCCGAGCGCATCGACCCGGTCTTCCTCGCGCATATCGAGAAGCCCCGGCGGATCGTCTTCGTCTCGGGGACCAACGGCAAGACGACCACCAACAACCTGCTGAACGACCTGCTGACGGACAACGGCGTGCGCCACGTGGACAACCGCGCGGGCGGCAACGTGATCGCCGGCGTGGAGAGCACGCTCATCAAGAACGCCTCCCTCGCCGGGCACCAGCGCGTCGATACGGCCGTCATGGAGCTCGACGAGCTGTCGTTCCGCCGCGTGCTGCCCCATGTCACGCCGGATATCCTGCTGGTCACCAACCTGTACCGCGATTCCTTCTCGCGCAACGCGAACCCCGACTTCATCTTCTCGGTCATGAGCGAGCACATCTCGCCCGACACGAAGCTGATCCTGAACGCGGACGACCTCATCAGCTGCCGGCTCGCCCCGCAGAACCGCAACCGCGTCTACTTCTCCATCGGGAGGCTCGCCGAGGACACCCCGGAGCCCCAGGGCATCGCCTGCGACCTCACGGCGTGCCCGGAGTGCGGCGGCAGGCTCGAGTACGACTACTGCCACCTGCGGCACCTCGGGCGCGCGCACTGCACCTCGTGCGGCTTCGCCAACCCCGACCCCGCGTACGAGGTGGTCTCGGTCGACCGCGCGGCGCACACCTTCACGGTGCGCGAGAACGCGGCGCCGGGTGCGCCGACGTACACCTACCGGTTCGGGGTGTACTCCATCACGAACCTCTACAACCTGTTCGCCGCGACCGTCGTGGCGCGCGAGATGGGGCTCGCGCCCGAGGCCATCGCCGCCTCGCTCGAGCGCGGGATCAACGTCACCGCGGCCCGGTACGCGGAGCAGGAGGTCGGCGGGAAGCGCCTCGTCGCCCTGGCGTCGAAGGGCGAGAACAGCACCGCGACCTCGGTGGCGCTCGACACCATCCGGCGGGAGCCGGGCGATAAGATCGTGATCCTCATGCTCGCGGACGCGCACAAGGCGGAGAGCCCCACCACCACCGAGTACATCGGCTGGTACTACCAGTCCGATTTCGAGTACCTGACCGACCCTGCGATCAAGCAGGTCGTCGTCCAGGGCGTGACGAGCGAGGACCTGCTGGTCCGCCTCCGCCTGGCGGGGGTCGACCCGGCGCGCCTCGTCATGGTCAAGACCCCTCAGGAGGCGGCCGACGCCGTGGACCTGTCGCTCGCCGACTCCGTGTTCTGGGCGTACGACATCTTCAACGGCGCGGATGTCGAGAAGAGCCGCAGCCGCCTCATCGCGCGCATCGAGGCGGGCCGGGGCGCCGCGCACGCCTCGGGCGAGGACGCCGTGTGTCTTTCGGACCGGGAGCCCGCAGGGTCCGGGAGCGGGGACGCTGTTGACGGGAAGCCCCCTCGCGCCTCCGCGTGCGCCCCCGCGCCCCGCAAGCCGGTGATCGAGGTCCTGTTCCCCGAGTACGGCAACCAGGCGGGCGATAACGGGAACGTCATGTACCTGCGCGCCTGCCTGCCGGATGCGACCTTCGTCGAGACCTCCCACGGCGCGGTGCCCTACTTCGCCACCGAGCGCCCCGACCTCATCGTCATGTGCGGCATGACCGAGAAGCAGCAGGAGACGGTCATCGAGCGCCTGCGCCCGTACCGCGACCGCCTGGCGCAGCTCGTGGACGAGGGCGTCTTCATGCTGTTCACCGGCAACGCGCCCGAGGTGCTCGGCCGCGAGATCGTCGACGCGCGGGGCCGTTCGGTCGCCGGACTCGGGATCATCGATGCCGTGGCGCATCGCGACATGGCCTCCCGCTACCTCTGCGTACAGGTGGGCGAGTTCGATGCCGCAGACGGCTCCGAGCCCATCGACGTCGTGGGCTTCAAGATCCAGTTCACGCAGATCGAGGGCGACAACAGGCGCTCGTACTTCCTGAAGGACGAGGTCGGCTGGGGCCTTGACGAGCACAGCTCCTTCGAGGGCTTCCGCGTGAACAACCTGATCGCCACCTGGATCATCGGCCCGATCCTGCCCCTCAATCCCGATTTCACCTCCTGGCTGCTGAAAAACGTCACGGGGGAGGGTTCGGTGCATCTGGCATACGAGCCCGAGGTGCGCGCCGCCTACGCGAAGCGCCTGTCCGAGCTGCGTGCGCCGGGTATGCACCTGGCCTACTAGAGCGCACGAGCCGCCGGCGCCCCGTCGGGAACGCCGGGGCGCCGCGCGACACAACCGAAGAGCACCCGATCGCGAGCGCCGCGGTCCGCCGTCGTATGCGGGCCGCGGCGCTCGCGTGCGCCGGGGATGTTGCCATCGGGTTTCCGGAGCTTGACATAAAGTTCGCTCCAAGTGGGTTAATCAATGGGTGTGGGAGATGCGCTGCCGGGAAAGCAGCAGGAACGGAGTCCATACCATGGAGCTCACGATGAACGAGGGCCATCCCGTCGAGGTGGAGGTCGGCGGGCGGCGCTACGCGCGGCATGCGATCCATACGCGGTTCGTGGAGATCGGGGAGAGCTATCTCGACCTGATCCGCGAGTACGTCCTGCCCGTGTGGCAGCCCGGCGACCTTTTGAGTTCCAGCGAGAAGGTCGTGGCGCTGTGCCAGGGCCGCGTGGTCTACGAGGAGGATGTGAAGCCCGGGCTGCTCGCGCGGTTCCTCGCGCCGTTCGCCAGCGGACCCCGGATGCGTTCGGGGTGAAGCACCCGGCGAAGATGCAGTTCGCCATCAACGAGTGCGGGGCCGCGCGCGTCCTGTGGGCGGCGATCTGCGCGGGCGTGGCGAAGCTCTTCGGGCGCACGGGCGTGTTCTACGAGATGACGGGTCGCGAGGTCGCGGGGCTCGACGGCTTCTACGGGGCGGAGTTCGACACCTACGCGCACATGGGCGTGCGCATCCCCGCCGACCCCGACGGCGTGTGCGACGAGGTGGAGCGCGAGCTCGGCGTGCGGATGATGGTCGTCGACGCCAACAACATCAACGTCGAGATCCTGGGGAAGTCGTCGTCCCTGCCGTGGTCGGAGGACGAGCTCAAGGCGATGATCGCGGACAACCCCGCCGGGCAGGGTACCGAGCTCACGCCGTTCATCCTCATCCGTCCCCTCGACTGATCGGGGCGGCGAGGCGCGGGCGGCGTGCCGCGGCGCGCATCGAGATAGGTTGCCGAGGGACGCATCCGGTCGGTCCGGGTGCGCCCCTCGTTCCGTATCGGTGCGGTCCCGTGCACGCGTTCGGGGGAGGGCGCTGCGGGCTTCCCTTGGGGCTCGGGCCGGTCTGACGGCACCGGATGCTCCGGGAGGGGTGGCCGGCGGTGCCGCCGTCGACCTCGCAGCCGAGGTGCCGTCGCGTCTTCGGGGAAGGGCACTGCGGGCTTTGGGCAGCGCGCGCTTTAGCAAACCGGCGCATCGGTGTATGAAATAGAATGCATATGCATAAAAATCTTGAAGCTCGAGAAGCGGTATACGATGTGAAGCGGGGTTTATTGTGGTTGATATATGGTTTAGATAAGTGTATTTACCTGTGGGAATGACTAATCTTGGCAAAGATTCACGCTGGGGGCCAAAAACCTACCGTTTACCCGAACTACTTCAGCCAAATGAATAAAAGTTAGCTTTCTGAGTATACTCAATCAGGTAATGGAAATGACGCGGCCCCCGGTCGCGCTCCTTACCAAAGAAAGGGGAACACCATGTCCAAGCCCTTCGGCAAGCCCGACCGCATCGTCGTCGCCCTCGGCGGCAACGCCCTGGGCGACACGCCCGCCGAGCAGATCGAGCGCGTCAACCACGCCGCCCACGCGCTGCTCGGCCTCATCGAGCAGGGCAACGAGATCATCATCACCCACGGCAACGGCCCGCAGGTCGGCATGATCCAGAACGCCTTCGCCGCCGCCCACGACGCCATCGGCACCCCCTCCATGGACCTGCCCGAGTGCGGCGCCATGAGCCAGGGCTACATCGGGTACCACCTGCAGCAGGGCATCGGCCGCGAGATGCACCGCCGCTACAAGCGCTGGCACGCCGCCACCGTGGTGACCCAGATCGAGTGCGACCCGGACGACCCGGCGTTCAGGAACCCGACCAAGCCCATCGGCCCGTTCTACACCGAGGAGCAGGCCAGGGAGATCATGGCCGAGAACCCCGACATGACCTTCGTGGAGGACTCCGGCCGCGGCTGGAGGCGCGTCGTGGCCTCCCCCGACCCCAAGAAGATCGTCGAGGCCGACTCCATCCTCAACCTGCTCGACAACGAGTTCATCGTCATCGCCTGCGGCGGCGGCGGCATCCCGGTGGTGCGCGACTACGCCGACAAGGGCTGCTACAGGGGCGTGGCCGCCGTCATCGACAAGGACATGGGCGGCGAGCTGCTCGCCGAGGACTGCGACGCCGACGTCCTGTTCCTGCTGACCGCCGTGGACCACGTGGCGATCAACTTCGGCAAGCCCGACCAGCGCGACCTCGAGGAGATCTCCGCCGACGAGGCCGAGCGCTACGCCGACGAGGGCCAGTTCGGCAAGGGCTCCATGGAGCCCAAGGTCCGCGCCGCCATCAAGTTCGCCCGCTCCCGCAAGGGCCGCGTGTGCATCATCGGCGCCCTCGAGAAGGCCGCCGAGACCATGGCCGGCCTGTCCGGCACGCGCATCTACGCCTAGGGCCCCTTTCCGCGCCGCCCCCGCACCCTTCCGGCCGGGGCGGCGCCCCCGGCGCGGTCCCTGCCCGGGCCCGCGCCGCCAAACCCGCTTTCCTCTCCTTTCCCCGGCGGCCGCCTCGCGCGGCCGTCGGGGTTTGCCGTATCCGGGGCTCCCGGCCGGGGGTGCGGCCCCGGGCCGACGCGTCCCGCCCATTGCCGCCGCCGCATCGGGGCGAAGCATGTCGCATCTGACACCGGCCCCCTCTACAGGGAGGGCCGGTGTCAGATGCGACATGGTTTTGTGTGTCTCGCGCCGTGCTTACGCTTCCCTGGGTGCCGCGGTTCGTCCGGTCAAAGGGCCCGGGGCTCACCGGCTGATGCGAGCTGTTCGCTCAAAGGGCCCGGGGCTCCCCGGCTGCTGCGAGCCGTCCGGTCAAGGGGTGTGGAGGTTCCCCGGCCGCCGGGGTTCGTCCGGCCAGGGCACCCGGAGGGCTTCCGCTGGGGTCGGCCGTGAGGGCGACCGTCCGTCATGTTCCCAAGGGGGATGGGCGGGGCGCTTGCCCCGAATAGAACCAGGCGGCCCGGGCGAGGCGCCTACCCCGAGTAGACCCAGGCGACCTCGGTCTGGTTGAGGACCCGGACGAGCGGCCACTTGCGGGCGCTGTTCTCGGGGCTGTTGGGGTCGTAGACGTCGACCATCGCGCGGTCGTCGATGCTTTTCAGGATGATGTAGTGGCCGAGGTTGGTGAAATCCCCGGGCCCGACCACGCAGACGACGGGGTTGCCATCCTGCAGGGCTCCCTCGACGATGCTGCGGGTGGGGTCGACCATCTCGGCGTAGAACCCGAACGCCGCTGCGCCTTCGGTCATGTAGGACCATTCGGTGGCGCCGGTCGGCGCGTAGTTGTTGGCATCCGCCCAGGCGGCCATGCTGCCGGGATCCATGAGGTCGCTGCCGGTGAAGTAGACGTAGAGCATGGTCATCGCCGTGGGCCCGCAGGCGTTCGCCGCGACGGTCCCGCCGCCGTAGGGTTCGGTGGACCAGGCGGCATCGGTCTGGTACAGGTGGGGCATCTCTCCCTCGGCCCATTCGGAGACGGGGGTCGAGACGGGGAAGGCCGTGGGGGAGAGCAGGGGGATGTCGAGCAGCGGCGCCTCGTCCTCCGGGGCGATCCCGGCGGTCGATTTCAGCGGGATCGCCGTCGCGAAGACGAGGACGAGGCAGAGCAGGATGGAAAAGGCGGCGATCCGCACCGGCGACAGCGGGGCCTCGACGCGGGCGCGGCCCCGCGCGTACCCGTGCCCGCGGCCGTACGGGCGTCGGCGCGTGCCTCCATGCAGGGGGCGCCCGATGACCGAACCGCCCGCACGGCGCCCGCCCGCGCGCTCCTGCGGCCTGCGGAGTCCGTCGACGCTGCGACGCGAGCGCAGGGAGCTGTCCGTCGGGGCGGCGGACCCCGATCGGAAGGTGCTGTGGAGCTGCTGGGAGCCGGGCCGGCGACCGCGGGTGCGCGACGCGCTCGGCGGCCTGTCCGGCATGGGGCGGCCGGCGACGGTATCTGCTATGGCGCCGATCACCGTGGAGATGAGACCGGGCTGCCGACCGGGTTGCCGCCGGTTCGAAGGACGGTGCGGCGCCGGCTGTCGGCGGGTGCGGGAGGGTGCGGGAGAGCCCGTATCGCGGCGGCGCCCGGCGTCCGTGCGCCCCTCCTCGTGCTGAGGTCGGGGCGAGGAGGACCGAGCCGGGGCGAGGCGGACGCTGCGTCCGCCCGGTCCGGCGGGGGATGCCGGCTGGGACGAGGGCCGCGCCCGGTCGGGGGCGGGACGCGCGTCTCCGCTCGCGCGGCGGGAACGCTGCGGATCTCCGTATCCCATGGGCACCTCCCTCGGATGAGCCGTGCGCATCGCCCCGGATGCGCGATGACCTCTATAGTAGCGCGTCGTGCCTGCATCCTGCCGCGCGCATCGCGGTCCCGTCGACGGGCGGTCCGGGGTCCGCGCCCGCATCGCCGCGCCCGGGGTCCCCGACCCCCGTCTGCGGCGTCCATCCGGGGCGGATTGGGCGGGCGCCGCGCGGAGCCGACCATGCCCCCACAAGGTGTGCCCGTCCGCCATCCGCCATCCGCCGCCCGTCCGCTCGTCGGCAAATCGCCGCCGTTCGTTTTCGCGCGCGCCCTCAGGTCGAATCGACGGTCACATGCCATCGTGTCGCCCGTATGGTAAGTCACGTGACGTCTCGCAGCTCCGCGCGCAGGTTCGCGAGACACCGGGCGCACGCGTGGCGTGCGCGGAATCGACCAATGAAAGGAGGGGTGAACATGGCGGAAACGAAAGCAACGGGGAGCCCGGGCGAGGGCGGCATGAAGAAGACGCTCTCCCTGTGGAACTTCTTCACCATCGGCTTCGGCGCCATTATCGGTACCGGCTGGGTGCTGCAGGTGGGCGACTGGATGGTCGTGGGCGGAGGCCCCGTCCCCGCGATGATCGCGTTCCTTCTGGGAGCCATCTTCCTCGTGCCCATCGGCGCCGTGTTCGGCGAGCTCACCGCGGCCATCCCCATCTCCGGGGGTATCGTGGAGTACGTCGACCGCAGCTTCGGGCGCATCCCGTCCTACGTCACCGGTTGGCTGCTCGCCCTGGGCAACGGGATCTTGTGCCCATGGGAGGCCATCGCCATCTCGACGCTCGTGTCGGACATGTTCGGGAGCCTGCCGGGGCTCGAATGGCTGCGCGCCGTCAAGCTTTACACCATCATGGGCGCCGACGTCTACCTCATCCCGACCGTCATCGCGCTCGGCTTCGCGGCCTACGTGATCTACCTGAATTTCCGCGGTGCCCAGTCCGCGGCCAAGCTGCAGGCGTTCCTCACCAAGGCCCTGCTGTGCGGCATGCTGCTCGCCATGGGTATCTCCATCGTCACCGGCTCTCCGGACAACGCCATGCCAGTGTTCTCCCAGGTAGCCGATGCGGGCGGAAGCGAGCCCGCCACCTCCGCGGGCAACCTGTTCGCGGGCGTCGTCTCGGTGCTGGTGCTCACCCCGTTCTTCTACGCGGGCTTCGACACCATCCCCCAGCAGGCCGAGGAGGCGGCGGAGGGTCTGAACTGGAACAAGTTCGGCAAGATCATCTCGCTTGCGCTCCTCGCTGCCGGCGGCTTCTACATCGTGTGCATCTACTCGTTCGGAACCATCCTGCCGTGGCACGAGTTCGTGGAGTCCCCGGTCCCGGCACTGGCGTGCCTCAAAGATATCAACATGATCCTCTACGTGGTCATGCTCTGCATCGCGACGCTCGGCCCCATGGGTCCCATGAACTCTTTCTATGGCGCCACGAGCCGCATCATGCTCGCCATGGGCCGCAAGGGACAGCTCCCGGACAAGTTCGCGGAGGTGGATCCCGAGTCCGGTGCCCCGCGCCTCGCCTGCGCGGTGCTCGCGATCATCACCGTCATCGGGCCGTTTTTGGGCAAGAACATGCTCATCCCGCTGACCAACGTGAGCGCCCTCGCGTTCATCTTCTCCTGCACTATGGTGGCCTTCGCGTGCCTGCGCATGCGTTTCACCGAGCCCGAGCTCCCGCGTCCCTACAAGGTGCCCGGCGGAAAGCTCGGCATCGTGCTCGCCTGCTTGGCAGGGTGCGTGATCATCGGTCTGCTGGTGCTGCCGTTCAGCCCCGCATCGCTCAACGCGGTCGAGTGGGCCATCGTGATCGGCTGGCTGGTCGTCGGGGCGGTCCTGATGCTCGTCACCAGGGCGCGGCGCGCCTCGTAGGCGGACGTCCCCTCAGGGCCGGAGGCGTCCCCGTGGGCGCTCCCGGCCGTCTCCGGGGCGGGGTGCGGCATCGGGCCCCGTGAGGCGGATGCGTCGCGCGGGCGCCGCGGTCGGCTGCTCCGGATCGGTTTCGGTTTCCTTAGGTACGATGCGAGACGCCCCGCCGGGGAGTCCGCAGCATGCGGGGGCGGAGGGAATCCGCCCCCGGGAAAAGGAGGAACAATGGGCAAGAACTACGCGATCGTGGGCGGCAAGCTCGTAGACGGACTGGGCGGGACCCCGGTCGAGAACTCGCTCGTGCTCGTCGAGGACGGCAAGATCGCCTACGCCGGCGCCCACGAGGACGCCCCGGAGGGCTTCGAGGTCATCGACGCCGCCGACAAGACCGTCATGCCCGGTCTGATCGACACCCACCTGCACTTCTCGGGCAACCTCACCGACGATGACACCGACTGGGTCATGCAGCCGCTGCTGGAGAAACAGGCCGTCGCCGTCAAGCAGGCGTACGACTGCCTCACCCACGGCCTCACCACCGTGTGTGAGATCGGCCGCTTCGGCATCCACGTCCGCGACTGCGTCAACAACGGCGTGTTCCCCGGTCCCCGCATCTACGCGACCGGCCTGGGCTTCTGCCGCACCGCCGGCCACGGCGACTCGCACCACTGCAGCCAGCTCGAGAACAAGGAATCCCATCCCTGGGGCGACCAGGTCGACGGGCCTTGGGACCTGCGCCGCGCCGTGCGTCGTCGCCTGCGCGAGAATCCAGACGCCATCAAGATCTGGGCGACCGGCGGCGGCATCTGGCGCTGGGACTCCGGGCGCGACCAGCATTATTGCGCCGAGGAGATCAAGGCCGTGGTCGATGAGGCGAAGATGGTCGGCATCCCGGTGTGGAGCCACTGCTACAACTCGCACTCCGCTGCCTACGATTCGGTCCGCTTCGGCTGCGAGCAGCTGATCCACGGCTTCGATATCGACGAGCGCACCATGGACCTCATGGCCGAGCAGGGCACCTTCTTCACGCCCACCATCGGCTTCCTTCCCACCTGGTACTCCACTTACCCGCCGGTCTACGTGCCCGAGATCCACGACAAGTACGAGGGCACCCTCGTCGAGCAGGAGCTGCAGCGCAACTACGACTGCCTGCGCGAGGCCAAGAAGCGCGGCGTGATCTTCACGATCGGCTCCGACTCCTTCTCGTTCGTGACCCCCTACGGCTACGTCACCATCGACGAGATGTACGACTTCGTCGACAAGGTGGGCATCTCCCCGCTCGAGACCATCACCTGCGCTACCATCAACGGCGCCAAGATGGCCCACTGCGAGGACGAGACCGGCTCGCTTGAGGTCGGGAAGTGCGCCGACCTGCTGATCGTCGACGGCGACCCGGCAAAGGACATCCACGACCTCACCCCCGAGAACATGGACGTCATCATGAAGGACGGCACCGTCGTGGTGTCCGGCACCTTCGGCGACCGCAACAGGTTCTCTGCGTAGCGAAACGCCGGGGGCGCAGGCCCCTCTCCCTCCAGGGCGGGCTCGGCAGCAGGTGGCCGGGCCCGCCTTCGGCTCTCGACGGCCCACTCGGGGGCGGTTCCGCGAAAGCCCGGTGCGTCCGTCGAACCTGAAGGAGAGGGGGTCGCATCCACGTCGTCCATCCACACCTACCCGGTAACGAGATAGGATAGAGGGCGCGGTCCCGAGACGCGAGACGGAGGTGCACGTGATCAGGATCCCCCATCCCATAGAGTGGTCGCGCCGGCGCAATGCGACGAGGATCTTGCGTTCGAGCAGGACGGCGATGACCGTCCTTCTGGCCCTCTGCGTGCCCATGCTGCTCGCGCTGCTCGTGTGGGACCTCGTGGCGAACCCCAATCCGGTGCCCGCGGTGATCACCATCGCCGGCCTGGTCCTTCTGTGCTTCTTCTTCTCGTACGTCTTCGTGGTGCCTGACGACCTCACCTCGAGCGCCACGGACCGGACCCTCTCCATCGCATCCAAGATCTTCACCCACACGCGTCACGGCATGACGCCCGATGCGATGCTCAGCACCTGCCAGATCATCCTGCCCGAGACGCTCGCGTCCACGATCCTCGTCACCGACGGCAGACAGGTCATCGCCTGCTGGGGCGAGGGGTCGGACCGATGTCCGGTCGGCACGCCCGTCAGCCTGGAGACCACCAAGCGCGTCATCGAGAGCGGCGTCATGAGCGTCTTCTCGCGCGACGGCGAGGTCGCCGACGACATGCACTACTTCCCGCGCCTGCATGCGGGCATCGTGGCGCCCATTGCCGTGCGCGACAGCTGCACAGGCACCCTCGAGCTGTACTATCCCCGCTACGGCAACATCGACATGCGGCAGACCGCACTCGCCACCGGGTTCGCCGACCTCATTTCCTCGCAGCTCGCGAGCTTCGAGCTGGAGCGCTTGGACGAGCTCACCGCCCGCGTCGAGCTGCGCGCCCTGCAGTCGCAGGTCGACCCGCATTTCCTGTTCAACACCATCGGCACCATCGTGTCGCTCGTGCGAACCGAGCCCGAGAAAGCCCGGTCCCTGCTCATCGACTTCTCGAACTACTACCGTCAGACGCTGTCGGACTCCGAGTCGCTGACCACGTTGGAGCATGAGGTGGAACAGGGCGTGCGCTACATCAACCTCATGCAGGCGCGCTACGGCGCCGACCGCCTGCGCGTGCGCCTGAACGTCGACGAGTCGGTGCTCGGGCGGCGCGTCCCGCCCTTCATCCTGCAGCCGCTGCTCGAGAACTGCATCAAGCACGCCATGCGCGAGGTCGAGCCGCTCTCCATCGTGGTATCCTCGCACGCTCTCGCCGACGGGGTCGCGGTGACCGTGGAGGACGACGGCATCGGCATGGGGGACGAGGTGCTGGCGCATCTGTTCGAACCGCGCGAGTTCCCCGCGGCCGGGCCCGAGACCCTGACCGCCGACGGCTCGGTCAAACGCGGGTGCGGCCTCGCCCTGTCGAACGTGCTCATGCGCATCCACGTGTTCTTCGGCGAGGGGTCCGGCATCCGCGTGGAATCGGTCGTGGGGGTAGGGACACGGGTCACCGTCGAGCTGCGCGGCACGCCGCATGAGCCCGTGGCGGTCGCATGCTGACCGCATCGCCGTGCGACGCGGGCGCGGGCCCCGGCAACCCGCGCTTCCGTCCCGGGCCCGGATGCCCGCCGCGGATCCGGGTGCCCGCCGAGAGTCCTCGTACCGCTGCGAACCCGGGTGCCCGCCGCAGGCAACCGCGCCGCCGCCCGAACGTATCGCCGAACAAAGAGGGGAGACAGAGATGGGAAGCAACCTGTGGAGCGCGCTGATCGTTGATGACGAGCCGCCCATCCGCGCGGAGCTGCGCTACCTGCTGGAGCGCGACGGGCGCATCGGCGCGGTCAGTGAGGCGGGCAACGGTGCCGAGGCGGTGGAGAGGCTGCTCTCGGACCGTCCCGACGTGCTGTTCCTCGACATCCAGATGCCCGGCACGAGCGGGATCCGGCTCGCCGAGACCCTCAAGAACCTGCGGCATCCGCCCGCGGTGGTGTTCGTCACGGCCTTCTCCGAGTACGCGGCGGAGGCGTTCGAGCTCGATGCGGTGGACTACGTGCTCAAGCCCGTCGAGGAGAGCCGTCTTGTGCGAGCGCTCGACAAGGTGTCCGCGCTCATGGGGGTGCGGAGAGGCGAGGCGGCGCCCGTAGGGAAGGTGCGGCGCCTCGCCGTGGAGCGCAATGGGCAGCACGCCTTCATCCCCGTGTCCGACGTGTGCTATATCGAGGCGAGGGCCGATTACGCGAGCGCCTTCTGCGCCGGCGGGGCCTATCTCGTCAGCGAGTCGATCTCGTCGCTCGAGCGGCGCCTGGCAGGGGACGGATTCATGCGCGTGCACCGAAGCTACCTGGTAAACATGGACGAGATCCACGATGTGGTGGTGGAGCGCGGAGGGTCGATGGGCCTGCGCTTCTCCTGCGTTGAGGCGACGGTGCCGGTCTCCCGGCGTCGGGCCGCCGAGGTGAAGGGGCGCTTGGGCCTCGCCTGATCCGGCCCTGCACCGACGAATTTCCGTCTTCTGCAGGCCGACGGACGCTCTCGTGGATCGCGGGCCGTCGCGCCCGTGCCCCCGCTCCCGCACTCCCGCCCCCGCACCCGTCGCTTCCGCAGTCTCCGCCCGTCGCCGACCGATATGACCGACCCCCTTCCCCTTCTGGTATAACCGGGGGCAGGTATGAGGGGCGAGGAGGCTGCGATGTACTGTTCGATGTGCGGGTACGAGAACCGGGAGGGTGCGCGATTCTGCTCGCGGTGCGGGGCGCCGCTGAAGGCTCCCGTCGGGGACGGGTCCCGAGTCGACGGGGGAGGCCCGCAGGTCGATGACCGGGTGGATCCGGAATCCGCTGGGTCCGCGGGCATCGGCGATGCGTCCGCGGCCGGCGCGGGGACCGTCGGCACGGCGTCTGCCGGCCCGGCCTCCGGCGAGGGGACGGGCCCCGGAGGTCCCGGGGGCGCGGGCGACGCCGGCACTGCGGGTGTGGGCGAGCCGCATCCTGGTTGGACCGCCGGCGACGCCGGCCCCGCGCGGGTCGCTCCGACCCATCGGCCGCCCCGCCGCCGCGGACCCGTCATCGCGCTCGTCGCCGTCGCGGTCGCCGTGCTCGTCGCGGCGGGGGTGGGCCTGTGGACCTGCAGCCGCGGCAGGGGAGGGTCGGACGTCGTCGCGTATTCCTCCAAGGAGGCCGTCGCGCTCACGCCGACGGCGACCGTCGTGCTGCGCGGGGACGATGGCGACCCGCTCGAGGACTACGACCTGAGGGTCGTTGACGAGGAGGGCGCGGCGACCGTCTGGCACGTCGACGAGGCCTCGTTCACCCTCGATGCGCTCGACCTCTCCGAGGGCCGCTACACCTTCATCGTCGTCGACCCGGACGGGGACCGGGCGCACAGCGCGCTGATCGAGGTGACCGAGGACGAGGGCGCCCGCGACCAGGCCGAGTTCGAGCCGTCCGCGGACGGCGGGGATGCCGTCGAGGAGGACGGGGCGACCGCCCGGCAGAGCGCCTACAGCCTCTTCCTCGCCTACGTGCGCGGGCTGCAGGCGCAGTACGGCGAGGCGGAAATGGTCGACTGGACGGACGGGATGAGCGCGCTCACGGGCACCGCCGCGGTCCAGCTGGTCGACTTCGAGGATGACGGCGTGGAGGAGCTCGTGGTCGCCTACTGCGACGGGGACCTGTCCGACGCGAGCTCCGACCCCGCGTACCAGATCGAGGTGTGGCGCTACGAGGGCGGCTCGATCGAATGCGTCTACGAGGGCGAGCCGTACTCGGGCAACGGATCGATCTTCCTGTACCGGGGCTCGGGCGCGACGCCCGTCATGTACGACATACAGGCGACCAGGGTGACCGACGAGGGGTTCTACACCCAGGGAGCCTCCTATATCGGCTGCCCCGCCTCCGGCGACGAGCTCGAGGTCGAGCGGTTCACAATCGAATCGGATGGGACCGAAGGAGAGGGCACCTGGGTGCGGTTCTGCGTCGACGGCGAGGATGTGGGGGACGCGGCCTACCACGAGGAGATCGACCGATGGGTCGGCCAGGCGACCGGCCGGACCGAGATGGACGCGTCCAGGCTCGTGGGCTTCACCTCGGATGCCCAGGCGTACCGCATCGGTCAGGGAAACGGCCCGGATGAGGTGCTCGATGCCACCGAGTACTGGATCTCGGTGCTCGAGGGGTCCGTGCAGGCGGATGAGCCCGCCTCCGACGGATCGGCGACGGACGCCGGGGATCCCGCCGTCGACTCCGCCGTCGACCCCGCGCGCGACGGGCGCACCTCGGAAACGGCCTTCCGCGTGGGGGATTCCATCGAGGTGGTGGGTACGCTCACGGGCGTGACGGTGACCGATCCCACCTCGGCATGGGACGGGGACATCCTCGCGGTGATCTTCCAGAGCCCCTATGTCGCCGCGGACCCGGATTCCGCGCGGGCCTTCGACCAGCTGCTCAACATCGCGCTCGTGGACGAGGGCGGGGACGAGCCGCTGCGCCCCGATGACTACCCGGGGATGCAGGGGGCGTCCGTCCGCGTGACCGGTACCCTCGATGTTGACGGAAGCGGGTACTACGAACTGCGCGTCTCGTCCCTCGAGGCGATCTGAGCGGGGACGCCCGCCGCGGTCCGTCGGGGCGCCCGCCCCGCCCGGCGTTCCGGGATGCCGGCGCGGCCGATTCCCCCATGGGGGTATGCGACGGGGCCGGCGGGGAATAATACCCCCGATACCTGCACCGTCGGCGGGGCATCCCGCCGGCACCGTCCCGAAAGGACCCCTATGCCCGCGTTGATCACGCATCGCCTGTTCGGGGAGCGGAGCGCCGGGCTCCTGCCCGACGGCCTCGTCGTCACCGAGGAGGAGCGCATCGCCTTCCTGATCGCCAACCAGGGGCCGGACCCCTTCTTCTTCCGCGTGCGCACGCCCGCCTTCCGCGCCTGCATGGCGCTTGGCGGCCGCATGCACTCCGCACGGATGTCCCGCGCGTTCGTCGCCCTGCGCGAGGGCGTGGGGCGCCTCCCCAAGCGGGACGCGGCGGTCGGCCGCGCGTTCGTCCTCGGCCTGCTGTCCCATTACGTGCTCGACCGCAACGCCCACCCGTTCGTCTACGACCAGCAGTGGGGCATCCAGCGTATGGACGAGGACCTCGCCCGTGCCGGGGGCAAGGTCCACGCCGTCATCGAGAGCGACCTCGATGTGCTCATGCTGCAGCGCGGGCGCTCGGGCGCCACGTGCGCCGAGCTCCCGCCGGCGGACCTGCTCGTCACCACCGACCGCGTCGACCGCGTCGCCGGGGCGCTCATGAGCTTCGTGGCGCGCAGCGTCTACGGGCTCGAGGTCGGGGCGGCCGAGTACGGCGGGGCGGTGGCGGACATGCGCCTCGTCTACCGCCTCATCGAGCCCGCGGGTTCCCCTGCCTCCCGGGTGATCGGCGCCCTCGAGGGCCTGGTGTCCGACTACTCCCTGCTCGCGGCGCTCGCGCACCCCGTGACCGACGAGGCCCCCGCGGCGACGGCGAACCTCGCCCATCGGACGTGGGAGAACCCCTTCACCAAGGAGCGCTCGCAGGAGAGCTTCCCCGAGGTGTTCGACCGCGCGCTCGACGACTACGCGCGGACGGCGGCGCTGTTCGTGGAGGTCGGCGCCATGGAGGCGGTCACCGGGCACGTCAACTACTCCGGGCGCGTCCTGGGCGACGACGAGGAGTGCGACGGCGAGGACTGACCGTCCCGACCACCCCGCGCTCCGCCCTCCCGCGGCGGCGCCCCGCATGCGGCCTCCCCGCGCTTTACGGAATCCTGACCGTCAGGGGGTCTTCGCTGCCGTACCATAGTCGGGATGAACCGACTGGGAGGGGAATGCGATGAGATACACCGCGATGGAGCGCAACTGGGTCATGTACGACGTCGGCAACTCGGCGCTCGTGCTGCTCAACACCTCCGTGGTGCCCATCTACTTCGACGCCATCAACACCGGGGCGTCCTCGGCGGAGCTCGTGACCGCATGGGCGAACGCCCAGACCGTCGCGTCCCTCGTGGTCGCCCTGCTGATGCCCATCCTGGGCTCGCTCGCGGATTTCGCGGGCAACAAGATCAAGTTCTTCCTGGGGTTCTTCCTGACCGGCCTCGTTTTGTGCCTGGCCCAGGCCATACCCATGGGGGCTATGCCCTTCCTCATCGTCTACGTGCTGTGCACGATCGGGCTCAACTCCTCCATGACGTTCTACGACGCCATGCTGCCCGACGTCACCACCGATGAGCGCATGGACAACGTGTCGAGCTCGGGCTACGCGTGGGGCTACATCGGCTCCTGCGCGCCCTTCATCGTCTGCATCGCCCTCATCATGCTCGGCCCCTCGGCGCTGGGGCTCGACATGATGCTCGCCACGCGCCTGTCCTTCGTCATCACCGGGGCCTGGTGGCTCGCCTTCACGATCCCGCTGCTGCGCACCTACCGCCAGCGCTTCGGCAAGGAGCTCGCGCCGGGCGAGACCATGACGTCCGAGGTCGCGCGCACCTTCCGGGGGCTCGCCGCGACCCTGCGCCGCATCGCCGGCGACCGCGCCCTGCTCCTCTACATGCTCGCCTTCTTCTTCTACATCGACGGCGTGCACACCGTCATCTCCATGTCCACCACCTACGGCACCTCGCTCGGCATCGACTCCACCCAGCTCATCCTCGCCCTGCTCGTCACGCAGTTCGTGGCCTTCCCCTCGGCGATCGCCTACGGCCGGCTCGCCGGACGCTTCGGCACCCTGCGCATGATCATCATCGCGGTCGTCGCCTACGTCTGCATCGTGCTGTTCGCCGCCTTCTTCCTGCAGACCGCCGCGGAGTTCTGGGTCCTGGCCATCGCCGTCGGCCTGTTCCAGGGCGGCATCCAGGCGCTTTCGCGCAGCTACTTCGGCAAGCTCATCCCCAAGGAGCGCGCCAACGAGTATTACGGTTTCTTCGATATCTTCGGTCGCTACGCGTCGGTGATGGGAACTCTGCTAGTATCTGTCGTGACATCGCTCACGGGGAATCCTTCTTTAGGAGTGCTTTCCATCGGGATCCTCTTGGTTGTGGGCCTTGTCATGCTAGTAAAGCTCTCCCGCATGAGGGGCGTCGCGTAAGGGCGGGCGCCGCCCATGGACACCGCGCCTTGTACGGAGGGCTTTGCTGCGACCAGTAAAGCCCTCCGATTCTCTAGAAGGTGACCGTACCAGATGAAATCCACCTACATCGCCCGCGCGGGCGTGATCGCCGCGGCTTACGCGGCGTGCACGCTCGTGACCATGCTCTTCCTGGGCAACCTCGCCTGGGGCCCCGTCCAGTTCCGGGTCTCCGAGGCGCTGTGCGCGCTGGCGCTCGTGACCCCCGCCGCCGTGCCCGGCCTCACCCTCGGCTGCGTCATCGCGAACGTGGCCAACATCGCGCTGTCCGGCACGGGTGCGCTCGGCCTGCTCGACGTGGCCTTCGGCTCGCTTGCGACCTTCCTGGGCGCGCTGTTCACCTGGAGGATGCGCCGCCATCCGCTCGCGGCGCTCGCCGGCCCGGTGCTCGCCAACGCCCTCATCGTGCCCGCCTACCTGCCCATCCTCCTCACGGGGGTGGGCTTCTACACCATCCCCTTCACGTCGATCTCGCTCGACGGCGCCTGGCCGCTCATGTACCTGTTCGGTCTGGTGACCACCGGCGCGGGCGAAGCGGTTATCATGTATGTGCTGGGGTACCCCCTGTACCGTTCGCTGGCCCGTACGCGCTTCGTGCAGCGTGAGCTCGCCGAGGTGGGTACAACCAACTGAGACGGTCGGGGATCGCGCGGGACCCCGCACCGTGGGCGAGCGCACGTGGGGGAAAGGGGCGTGTATGAATCCTGCGATCGTGATCCCCTCCTATTGGGCTGCGGACGCCGTGGACGCCCAGGCGCCGGGCGCCTACGACCACAGCACCGACCTGAACGCGCCCAAGCCCGAGCTCGATGCCTGCCTGGCCTCGCTCGAGCAGGTGCGCGACGTCTGCCGCGTCATCGTGCTCGTGGTGAGCCCTCCTTCGAGCGCGGACGCCGCGCGCGAGCGGGTCCGCGCCATCGCCCGCTCCCATCCCGCCCTCACCGTCACGGTCCTCACCGAGCGCGAGGCCGTCCGCATCCGCGACCGCGTGGACCGGATTGCCCCGCGCGCCCCGGGCGAGCCGGTGTCCCTGCGCGGATACGGGGCCATCCGCAACATGGGCCTCGCCGCCGCGAGCATCCTCGCCCACGACTGCGCGATCTTCCTGGACGACGACGAGATCGTGCTCGGTCCGGATTTCATGAAGAAGGCCCTGTACGCTCTGGGCCAGCAGACGCGCCAAGGGCTGCCGATCCTCGCCAAGAGCGGCTACTTCTACGACCGCGAGGGCTCGCCTCTGGCGGACACCTCGAAGGCCGATGCCACGCACCGCTGGTGGACCAAGCGCATCGAGTTCAACCGCTGGATGCGCCGGGCGCTCTCCGGCACGCGCATCTCGCGGTCGAACTACGTGTGCGGCGGCCTGTTCGCCCTGCACGCGCGCGCCTACATGCGCGTCGCCTTCGATCCCTGGATCACGCGCGGCGAGGACCTCGACTACCTGTTCAACATGCGCATGCACGGGCTGGACGTGTGGTTCGACAACGAGTGGGTGGTGCGCCACCTGCCGCCGCCGAGCGTCCACCGTGCGCCGCGCTTCATGCAGAACGTCTACCGCTGGTACTACGAGCGCGCCAAGCTCGCCTTCGCCGCGCGCCAGCACGACCTCGAGCCGGTCACCCCGGCGTCGCTCATGCCCTATCCCGGCCCTTGGTTCTCCAGCGAGCTCGACGAGCGCGTGCGCAAGACGGCGTTCGCCCGCATGATGCTCACCTCGGAGCGCGTGGGGTACGGGCGCATCTGGCGCCACGGGCGCGAGCTCGCCGAGCGCTACGCCGATGAGAACAAGTCCAAGTACATCCGATTCCAGAGTTTCTGGCCCAGCATCATGGACGGCCTGTGGAACGATGAGGAGCTGTCCGAGATGTTGGAGGAAGCCACATGCCGAGAAAACTGAAGAACCTGAGCGGCCGCATCGTGTCGCGCACCGGGGCCCTGCCGGGGTTCCGCCTGTTCGCCATCGTCTGCGCGCTCGGCTTCGTCGGCTACTGCGTGTACGCGCTCGCCGAGGGCTTCGACCCGGCGTCGGCGGTGATCGCCTGCGCGCTGCTGTTCGTGTTCCTCGTCGCCTTCATCTACCTGTGCCTGAACCCCGACTCGCTGCGCTCCCAGTACACCGAGCAGGCGCTCTCGACGGCGTCCGAGATGCTCGACATCATCAAGTCCGGCCTCGACCGCGAGAGCGCGGAGGCGATCTGCCGGCGCCTGCTGCCCGAGACGCGCGCCATGGCGATCGCCGTGACCGACGAGGAGCACGTGCTCGCCTGCGTGGGCGAGCTCGAGGTCGACTTCCCGCCCGGATCCCCCATCCACACGCCCGCTACGCGCTACGTGCTCGACCACGGGGTCGCCCAGTCCTTCACGCACATGGTCGACGTGCGCAGCGAGCGCACCGAGCACCGGGCGATCCCGGCGGGCATCATCGTCCCGCTCAAGGTGCGCGACAAGGCCGTGGGGACCCTCAAGTTCTACTACCGGCGCAGCCATGACGTGAACCGCACGCAGTACGCGCTCGCCTCCGGCTTCGCCGAGCTGCTGTCCACGCAGCTCGCCATCCACGAGCTCGAGCTGCAAGACGAGCTCACCGCCCGGGCGGAGCTGCGCGCCCTGCAGGCGCAGATCAACCCGCACTTCCTGTTCAACACCCTGAACACCATCGCGTCGCTCACGCGCACCGAGCCGCTGCGCGCCCGCGAGCTGCTGCGGGAGTTCTCCTCCTTCTACCGGGCCACGCTCGAGAACTCCGGCTCGCTGATCCCGGTCTCGCGCGAGGTGGCGCAGACGAGCCGCTACCTGGTGTTCGAGAAGGCCCGCTTCGGCGAGGACCGCATCCGTGAGCGCTTCGAGATCGCCCCGGACGCGCAGGACCTCCCGGTCCCGGCCTTCATCATCCAGCCGCTCGTGGAGAACGCCGTGCGCCACGGCATGACCGACGAGGGGCCGCTCACCATCGAGGTGTCGGTCTCGGTGCCGGAGCAGGGCTTCGTGCTCATCGAGGTGGCCGACGACGGCGCCGGCATGGACGAGCGGACCGCGGCGCGGCTGTTCTCCACGGGCTCCGACACGCCCGCGGAGCGCGCGGCGGCGGACCGCTCGGCGCCCTCCGGCGGTGGCGCGGGGGTCGCCATGCGCAACATCTCCGAGCGCATCGAGCGGTTCTACGGCCCCCGCTCGTCCATCTCGGTCGAGTCCGAGCCGGGCGGCGGCACCTCCATTCGGCTCAAGCTGGATTTGGAAAACAGCATTCTGGCCGAGAGAGATGTAGAATAGACGGCAGGCGTGCGCCGGCGAGGAACCCGCCGCGCCGCCATGCATGGACCTACGGGAAGGATTGTCACGCCTATGCTACGTGCGATGATCGTCGACGATGAGGCGCCTGCACGCTCCGAGCTGCGCTTCCTTTTGGAGCAGACGGGCAAGATGGGCTCGATCACCGAGGCGTCGAGCGTTCGCTCCGCCATCGAGATGCTGATGGAGGGCCGTGTCGACGTCGTGTTCCTGGACATCTCCATGCCGGGGGCGTCGGGCATCCAGCTCGCCGAGGCGCTCCGCAAGCTCAAGAACCCTCCCGCGGTGGTCTTCGTCACCGCGTACAGCGACCACGCGGTCGAGGCGTTCGAGGTGGACGCCGTCGACTACCTCCTCAAGCCCGTCGAGGAGGCGCGGCTCGACCAGGCGATCACCAAGGTGCTCGCGCGGGTGAAGCCGGTGGCCGAGAGCAAGGCGCCCATCGAGCGCATCCCCGTGGAGAAAGGCGGCCGCAAGGTCCTGATCCCGGTCGACCAGATCCGCTACATCATGGCCAAGGACGATTACTCCTGCATCTTCACGGAGGACGACCGCTACCTGTCCACGACCTCGCTCGCGCAGTTCGAGTCGAAGCTGGGCGATTTCGGCTTCTTCCGCGTGCACCGCCGCTACATCGTGAACCTCGCCTGCGTCGAGGACGTCGAGACGGCGGCTTCGGGGGCCATCCAGCTCGGGGTCACGGGCGTCGACGACCGGATCCCGGTGTCGCGCAGGCGGGTCGTGCCGCTCAAGAAGGCCCTCAACCTCTAGGGGAGGCCCATGAACCTCCGCGACGCGAAGCGCATCGACATCATCTCGGATACGCACGGGCACCTGTCCGACGCGCTTCTCGGTGCCCTTGAGGGCGCCGACCTCATCATCCACGCGGGCGACATCACATCCGAGGCCGATTACCACGAGCTCGCGACGATCGCGCCGCTGCGCGCCGTGCTGGGCAACAACGACTGGTACTACGATTACGGCCCCGAGGTCCAAGCGCTCGCGGGCTTCACGTTCGAGGGGCTCCGGTTCGCCGTGGCGCACTACCGCGAGGAGCTGCCCTCCCGCGGCGTCGACGTGGCGGTCTGCGGCCACACGCATCGGGCGCGCGCGGTGCGGCTGGGCGGCGGATGGCTGGTGAACCCCGGCTCGCCCACGTACCCCCGTGGCGGGCGCGGGGCCACGATGGCCCGGATGCTCGTCGCCGAGGGCAGCGTCCTGTCCGTGGAGATCATCGACCTGTAGGGGTTGCGAGACCGGGCGGCGTCCGTGGGCGCTCCCGGGGGCACCGGATCCGTTTTGACCTTCGAGCCGGCTCGGGTGGGCCGGCTTTTCCGTTCGGGGCGATCGGGGCGCGGGCGTGCTCCTGCGGGGGGGGTGCCGTGCCCGCGGGGGGCGTACACCGCAGAACCGCCAAAAGCTGCGGAGATCGGGTGGGCCCCGTGCTCGCAGGGGGCGTGATCCCTTGCGCTCGCGGGGCGCGACCGTGTGTCCTGCAGGGGGCCGGCCCCGTACCCCGCAGGGGGCCGCCCCCGTACCCCGCAGGGGGGGCCGAAAACTTTTTCAAAAAAGTTCTTGCGCACGCGAAGCGTCTCTGTGTATACTAGCTCTCGCAGCAGCGAAGCAATTCGAACAGCTGCCTGGGGAGTTAGCTCAGTTTGGTTAGAGCGCCGGCCTGTCACGTCGGAGGTCGCGGGTTCGAGCCCCGTACTTCCCGCCATCGCAAAGAACAGCCTATTCGGGAAACCGAGTAGGCTGTTTTGCTAATATGAGAAAGCCATTGTCAAGAGGCATGACGTCGCGGGTCCCGGGATTCCTTCCGGGACCCGCTCTCATTCCAGCCGGTCGGGCCCGCGCGGATGCTCGTTAGTCGTCGCTCGCCTGGCAAGCTAATATCCGCGGGCTCGATGGCGCGGCATGCGGTTCGATATGTCGCCGCGCGCTACCGCATTTCGATTCTCCGTCCGGGGCCGTCGTCTCGAAAAACCTTGGAGTCTGTGTCCTCGGGCGCGGCCGTCCGGCTGCCCATAAAAAGAGCCGTGAGCCGGCCCCGGCGATGCGTCGAAGCGCGGGCCCTCCCGGCGGGGAGGCGTATGTTCCCGGGCGCTACCCGAGCGTGCCCTCGGCGCGCCTGCCGATCTCCCAGACCCAGCAGGCGAGCTCGCGGGCGACGGCGACGTTGGCGACGCACGGGCGCTTCCCGGCGGCCCTCAGCGCCCCGTGGCGGCGCGCCAGCCGGGCGGTGGCGTCGTCCGCCCTGCCCTTGACCTGCGGGGCCACCTCGTACCCGGCGGGGGCCGCCTTGGGCCTCGGGGAGCACGACGCGTAGTGCCAGGCGGCCTCGACGAGCGCGCGCCTGGAGGCGGCGTTGCCGGTCTTGGTGATGCCGCCCCTCGCCTCCCTCTCGCCGCTCGAGTGCTCGGAGGGCGTGAGGCCGAGCCAGGAGGCGTAGGCGCCCGCCGTGGCGAACCGGGAGAAGCACCCGGCCTCGGTGGCCAGGCAGAAGGCGGTGACGGCGTCGATCCCCTTGATGCACGAGAGCGCGCCGACGACGGCGCGCCACCGGTCGGACCGGGCCTCGGAGAGCACCCGCCTCTCGAGGGCGCGCTTGTCCGACTCGGCGCAGCGGACGCAGGCGGCGTAGTGGTCGAACGCGGAGGCGGCCGCGGCGTCGTTCGGGCGCAGCCCCTCGGCCCATCTCCAGAAGGCCCTGGTCCATGCCCCCTTCCTCCGCCCGAGCGCGTCGACCTCGTCGAAGGCGTGCCCGCGCCTGAGCAGGAACTTGGAGAGGCGCTGCCGGGCGCGCCGGAGGTCCTCGCGCGCGTCGTCCAGCGCCCGCGACAGGTCGCGGGCGGACTCGGCCTCGAGGGGCGGGACCCAGACCTCCACGACGTTGCGCGCGGCGAGCAGGCGCGCCAGGAAGGCGGCGTCGCGCCTGTCGTTCTTGCGGCGCCTGTCGGCCGCCGGCCTCTGCATCTTCGAGACGGCGCCGACCACGCAGTCGACCCCCAGCGCCCTGAGCTCGCGGCAGAGGGCGAAGCCCGTCGGGCCGCTCTCGTAGACGGCCTTGGGGTCCTCGAACCCCTTGATCCAGGCGGCGATCTCGCCGGCGTCGGCGCCGAACGACCTCCGGGCCGCCTCCCCCGTGTAGAGGTTGAACGCGCAGGCGGCGACGGAGCGGGCGTGGACGTCGAGGCCGATGGAGGTAACATGGGACATGGGGAGCCTCCTCCCATGCGTGCGGTACGGCGGCACCGCAGGTTGACGATACACAGCCATTGTTCCCGCCCAGCCCGCGACCTTGTATGCCGCGGGGAGGCTTCCCGTCCGATGGCTTTCTCATATCGTCTATCGGGGGACCTGTTTGGCCCTGTTTGCCTTTCGAATCGATCGAAGTACTGTTCGGGGCGATTCTGTTTCAAGCGACCGGATATCCATCTCATCATCACGAGACGACACAGATGTTGTTTCGCTTTTCTTCTCGCTATCGCACCTGGTTGGTGGCGGCATCTATGGATGGGAAATGCCAACCGGGTACGTACAAGAGGGGCGCTTCGCCTCAATCAATCTTTCATGCCCGGCTCGTATGCCGCTCTCTTGCCGTTCGCTCTCGAAAAACTACCACTGACAGTTATCACAGACATATATAACGTACCAGATGTATATTACCTATTGACGACCAAGAAAGGCGGACGCGTGCCTCGTCGGCTGGTTGGCATCGTGGAATCAAAAGGCAACGCATGAAGGGAGGTGCAGAGGAATGGATAAGCGAATTATTGTTGCGACGCACGGCGGGTTCTCCGAAGGCATCTTGTCCTCGCTGCATATGGTTGCTGGCGATATCGGTCCTATCGAGTGCATCACGGCGTACGTTGACAAGGACGTTGATTACCAGGTTGAGTTCAGACGCATCGTATCCGAGCATGATTACTCCAAAGCCGAGCTGTTTGTGCTCACCGATGTTCTTGGAGGCTCGGTCAATAACGAGTTTATGCAGCTGCTCGCCGAGTATCCGTTTCACTTGATAACGGGTATCAACTTTGCATTGCTTCTCGAGATGAGCATGTGTCCAGTTGAAGAGCTGGTCGAATCTCTTCCCAGGATTGTGTCTGCGGCTCGTGAGCACATCGTGCTATGTGATACGTTGCTAGACAGAGGCGACGAAGAGGACGAGGGCAACAGCTTCTAGAACGTAGGGAGAGGGAGCGACATGATTAAGCTATTCCGTATCGACCACAGGCTTTTGCACGGCCAGGTCGCGTTCTCGTGGACGCGGAGCATCGGCGCCGATTGCATTTTGGTTGCTGATGATGAGGCGGCTACAGATAAGCTCAAGATGTCGACGTTGCGGCTCGCCAAGCCGCAGGGCATCAAGCTCGTGATCAAGAGCATCGAGGATAGCATCAAGGCGATCAAGAGCGGTGTTACGGACAAGTACAACCTGTTCATCGTGACCGGCAGCGTGGCGGATGCGAAGAAGATCTGCGATGCGATCCCTGAGATCAATAGCGTCAATCTGGGCGGCATCAAGAACCGTCCGGGTACGCGTCAGGTCGATCAAGCGATCTTCCTGCTCCCCGAGGAGGAAGAGATGCTGCACGAGCTCGCCGATCGCGGTATTGAGCTGGGGATCCAGCAGGTGCCCACAGAGAAAAAGACCATCTACAAGTAAGTAGATATGCAACAACGGCGTCCGCGAGCGGCTCGCGGACTCTTGAAGGCAAACCGCGTGTGAAAACAAAAGCGCGTGGCGATGGGTAGTCCTATCTCTTTTCCCTTCAAGAAGCCGATGAAATGCTTTCAGAGAAAGGGAGGCAAAGCAATGTTGGAACCGATGCATGTGCTCTTGCAGGAGGCCAAGAAGGGCCATTACGGCATTCCGGCTCCGAACGTATTCAGCCGGTTCACCATGGAGGCGTGCCTGCAGGCGGCCGACGAGATGAACGCCCCGGTTATTCTCGGTTGCCCGGGTGTCTTCGGTATCGAGGAGATGGGTGAGCTTGCTCGCTTTTACGAGCGTCGCTATCCGAACGTGCCCTTTGCGCTCAATCTGGATCACGGCGGCCCGTTCGAGCACCTGATCCGCGCCATCTGTGCTGGCTTCAGCTCCGTGATGGTCGACCGTTCCACGCTGCCGTATGAGCAAAATGTAGCCGAGTCGAAGGAAATCGTGAAGATTGCCCATGCGGTGGGCGTTTCGGTCGAGGCTGAGCTTGGCCACGTCGGTCAGGGCAACGAGTACGAGGAGACGCGCGATGCCGGTCTGACGCATCCCGACGAGGCCGCGTCGTTCGTGGAGGAGACGGGCGTCGACTGCCTGGCGGTGGCCGTGGGTACCTCCCACGGTGCCTATAAGGGCACGCCTCATCTTGAGTACGAGCTGTTGCAGACCATCGCTTCGAGTGTGGACGTCCCGCTCGTGCTCCACGGCGGGTCCGGTACGGGTGACGATCTGATTGCGCACGCCATCGAGTGCGGCATCCAGAAGGTCAATCTTTGGACCGACCTTTCCCAGGCTTCGAACCTGGCCATCAAGGATGTCATGGACGCCGACTATGCGCCCGATGTCGATCCGGACAAGAAGAAGATCAACGCGTGCCAGTATAACGAGATCGGCGCCGAAGCTTACAAGAAGGCCCTCATGCACTACATGGAGGTCTTTGGCTGCGTGAACAAGGCTTAGCAGCCCCTATTGGTTGAGGGTTCACGATGCTCCGTTTTCTTCCCACCAATCAGATCTGGCGTTACTGGTCGTTTGCCACCTTCTGTCATGATGTCTCGGCCGTCGGCGCTCTCGATGTCGATCTCTGGCTTTGCAATAACCACGTCAACATCGATGCATGGGATGTGTACAACCTCGACGAGGTGGCATCGAGCTGTTCCGAATCGGGTCTGCGGGTACGCACGCTGACTCCGGAACAGTCGAATCCCAAGGCATACAATCTGGCGTCGCTCGACAGGGCAACCCAGAGGCTCACGCTCGGCTATTACCGGAATATCGTGAAGCTCGGTCAGGTGCTCGGCACAAAGCGCATCTCGATCAACGGCGGCTGGACGCCGCTCGACTCGGACCGACAGAAAGCCCGCGAGGCCCTTGTGCTGGCTGTGCGACGGATTTGCGATATGGCGGCCGACGCGGGCATGACGGTTTCAATCGAGCCCCTCGTACGCCGTCCGTATCGACTCGTTTCGAGTCTCGAAGACGTTGCGGGCATTGTGGACGAGGTGGGGAGGACGAGCCTGACGGTCACGTTGGATACCGGGACTATCGTGCGAAACGGTGAGAGCTTGGCGGCTTGGCTTGATGCGTTCGGCTCCGATATCGGATACGTCCACCTCACCAACCTCAACCCATGTGACCCCGCCCATGTGGGATGGGGTGACCAGGCGGGTAGTCTCAATCCGGTAGAGATCCTGAAACAGCTGAAAGCAGGGGGCTATTCAGGGGACTGCGCGCTTGAGATGACGAAATCTTCGTACTTCGAGCATCCGTACGCGGTGCTCACAAGTTCACTAACCACCTTGAAGGGACGTGAATACTAGTGTTTGTTTCGGCATTGCTTGCTGGCCTGGTGGTAGGCCTGTGCAAGATGGATTACTTCTTCGGCTACTGCATGCTCAATAGGCCTATCGTCGAGGGAGCGCTGGTCGGCCTGGTGCTCGGCGACGTTGCTACAGGCACGATCATCGGTGCGACGCTCGAGATCGTCTTTCTGGGCTCGTTCCCCATCGGTGCGGCTGTTTCTCCCGATGGCGGTACGGCCGCCGGCATCTCCACCGCGTTCGCCATCCTGACAGGTGCGGGCGCCGGCATCGGCACGACGTTCGCGGTTCCGCTGGCCCTTATCGGCGGCTTCGCGTACGTGCTGTGCAAGTTCATCAACAACATCTTCGCCGAGGCCATGAAGTCTCAGCTCTCTCACGGAAACGATGGGGCCGCGCGAGCCCTGTTCTGGGCGGGCAGCTGGATCGGTACCTTCGGCCTGTACTTCCTCATCGGTTTCGCTGCCGTCTTCTTCGGGAGCACCGCTATGGAGGCGGCCGTGGCGGCTATTCCCACCAATGTCATCAACGCGCTCAACGCGGCCGGCAACCTCCTTCCCGCGGTCGGCTTCGGCTTGCTGCTCACCATGGTGATGGACAAGCAGCTCGCCCCGTGGTTCTTCGTGGGCTTCATCTTCACGGCCTACCTTGGCATGCCCACCATCGCGGTGACGCTTCTCGCCACTGCCGCCGTGCTGCTCATCATCAATGCGCGCGGTGAGAAGAACGCCAGCCTTTCGACGGTAGATATGGAGGACGACAATGAGTTCTAACGAGAAGCGGGGCGGCGCTCTTTCCAACAAGGATCTTGCCAACGTTTTCCGTCGCGCCATCCATCTGAACGGCATGAACGACTATCCCGGCCAGATGCACAGCGGATACACCAATGCCATGATCCCGGCGCTCAAGAAGATCTATAAGGATGACGACAAGAAGCTCGTCGATGCTTACGAGCGTCATATGAACGAGTACTTCAACGTCACTCCGTATGTAAGCGGTCTTCCCATGGGCGTGACGCTTGCCCTGGAGGAGCGGAACGCCCAAAGCGAGGATTTCGACACCTCGACCATCACCGGCGTGAAGACGGCGCTCATGGGACCGCTTTCCGCAGTGGGTGACACCATCTTCCATTCGACGCTGCGCGTTGTCGCGGTTTCGGTCGCGATCGACCTGTGCATGCAGGGCAGTTTCGCCGGCCCGGTGCTGTTCTTCCTGATCTTCAATATTCCTCAGGTCATCGCCCGCTGGTGGACGCTCAAGATGGGCTACACCATGGGCACGAGGTTCTTGGACGAGGCAGCGTCCTCGGGCATCATGGAGAAGATCTCCTATGCCGCAAGCGTTATCGGTCTGGCTGCCATCGGCGCCATGACGGCGACCAACGTCGCCCTGACCACCCCGATCACCTTCGGCGGTGCCGGCGACACCGATCCCACGGCGCTTCAGGCCCTGCTGGATGGCGTCATGCCCAAGATGCTGCCCCTGGCGCTCGTGCTGATCTGCTATGCGCTGCTGCGCAGCAAGAAGGTCGGTATGGTCCCGATGTTGTTTGGCATCCTCGCCATCGGCGTGGTCCTGTCCCTGCTCGGCATCATCGGCTAGTCCATGGGAATGGGGGTCGACAGCATGATTAAGGAAATCGCGATCCTCGGCGCTGGAAAGATCGGCCGCGGTGTCGTGGGACTCCTTTTTGCAAACGAGGGCTGGAAGCTGCATCTGTACGACAGGTACGTCGAGGGTATGCGCCAGCTCAAAGCCCAGGGTTATTACGATGCCCGTGTGACCGACGGGCACGCCATCGATGAGACGACGCGTATCGATGCGTTCGATATCGTGGATGCCACCGATGACGAGGACATCGTTGAGCTGCTCAGCGACAAGGTGGATATCGCCGCCTGCTGCGTGTACGAAGGTGCCTTCGAAAGCATCTCCCATGCGATGGCCCGAGCGATCCGCTGCCGCTGCGAGGCCGGTTGCGAGCGCCCGCTCAACATCTTGCTGTGCGTCAACGCGCTGGGTGCGCCCGCAAAGGTCCGCGGGTATATCGAGGCGGAGCTGACGGTTGACGAGCGCGCCTATTTCGACCGGATGGTCGGTGTGTGCCAGGTCATGGTGCTCGCCGCGGGCATGCCGAGCGAGCCGGGGGCAAATCCCTGGCAGGTCGTGGTGTCCGCCAACCCCGGCCTTGAGATCGATGCCGATGCGTGGGTGGGGCCGCGCATCGCAGTGGAGCACGTCTCGTATGTCCACGGCGCCCAAGGCCATATCTATCGCAAGGTCTATTGCGGCAACATGCTTCATGCGATGTCGGCGTTCATGGGCGTTCACCAGGGACTGCGCTACATCTGCGACTGCTACCGGGACCCGTGGATCCGCTCAAACATCACGGGGGCGTTCGACGAGGCACACGCGGCGATTCTTCAGGAGTACTCCTTCGATGAGGAGGAGGATGCGGAATGGGTCGCGTTCATCATGGCCAAGCTCGACGCCGACGTGAAGGATCCCGTCGACCGCGTGATGGCGGGCACGGCCGAGAAGCTCTCTCGGGAAAACCGTTTCGTCGGTCCTGCCCTTATGTGCGTGGAGCACGGCATCGTGCCGCTCTACCTTGCGCGCGGTATCGCATACGGGTTGCTCCGCTTGGCGGAAGAGCAGAACGAGGCCCTCGAGGACGATGAGGCGATCCGCTCGTTCGCGTGCAGGACGTGCGGCCTCAAGGATTCGGACTGGCTGGTGCTCGACCTTGTGGTGAAGCACGCGCGCGATATTCGGGTTCGATAGCAGCGTGCCTGCGTCGCGTGCGCGTCGCCGATGCGAGGTAGGCCCCGATAGATAATGAGAAATGGAGTAGACATGCTAGTTAAAACTGCGGTTCTTCGTGCGGCAGGCAAAGCGGAGCTCGTCGACCGAGAGCTTCCCGAGGTTGGAAGCCATGAGGTCCTCGTGCGAATCCTTGCGGACAACATCTGCACGTCTGAGTACGGTGTCTTCAACGGCGCCCGCACCAACCGTCCTCTTCCGCTTGTGTTCGGTCACGAGTGGGCCGGCATCGTCGAGGAAGTGGGCTCCGAGGTCTCGAGCGTGCAGGTTGGCGATTACGTGGCGAGTGGTTATCACTACGATCCGTATACCATTCCCAGCCGCGAGGGCCGCACAAGCGAGTGCCCTCACCTCATGGGGGCCGATCATCCCAATCCCGACGGCTATTTCGGGAATGCGGGCTGCGCTGAGCGCACGATTGTCAACGAGGTCGCCTGCTACAAGATCGATGAGGGCATCGACCCCTCTACCGCCGCCCTCCTCGAGCCTTTGGGCACCTGCTGCGCCGGGTTCCGTCGCTTCGGCTGCGACTTCGGGGATACGGTCGTGGTTATCGGCGCGGGCACCATGGGAATCCTGAACGCCCTCGTTGCCAAGGCACACGGTTGCCGCGTGCTCATCACCGAGATGATGCCCAAGAAGCTCGAGGCCGCCCGCAGGCTGGGGCTTGAGGCCATCGACGTCTCCGCGTGCGATCCGGTCGAGAAGGTCAAGGAGCTCACGGGCGGCAAGGGCGCCGACGGCGTCATCGTTGCCGTTGCCGCTTCCGGCGCATACGCGCAGGCCATCGACATGCTCAAGGAGAAGCGCGGCCGCCTGCTCATCTTCGCTGCGGGCTATCCGGCGCCCAAGTGGGAGCTCGATCCCAACACGGTCCACTACCGCCGCATGGTGATCGTCGGCACCTATGGCGCGGACTATGTCGATTTCAAAGAGGCGGCCAACCTCATCAACATGGGGGTCGCCAACTTCTCCGAGCTGGTCGAGGAGAAGATTCCGCTCGACGAGATCCAGCACGCCTTTGAGCGCGCTTGCGAGCCGGGCATGTTCCGTATCAGTGTGATTTGCCAGGAGGAGAAGTAATCATGCGCTACAAGACTATGAAGAAGTCCGGGGTCGATATTTCCGCCATCACGGTGGGCACATGGGCCATCGGCGGTGCCAACTCCCTGGGAGCGAGCTATGGAGAGGTCGATGATGCCGAGTCGATTCGTGCCATTCGTGCGATGCTCGAGGGCGGCGTCAACCTGATCGATACGGCCCCTATCTACGGGTCCGGCCATTCCGAGGAGGTTGTCGGCAAGGCCATGCAGGGCCTCGACCGAGACAAGATCGTTCTCGCCACCAAGTTCGGGTCGTATATCGAGGACGGTAAGGGCGTCCACAAGAGCACACCGGAGTCCATCGAGCGCGAGTTCGCGGATTCGGTTCGTCGCCTCGGTACGGATTACTTCGATATCTACCTCATGCACTGGCCCGATGATTTCGGCACGCCCATCAAGGATACGATGAGCTATGTCCAGGGCCTCAAGGAGGCGGGCAAGGTCAAGATGATCGGCCTGTGCAATGTCGACACCGACTATATTGCCCAGGCTTCCGAATATGCCGACATCGATATCGTCCAGCTGCCGTTCTCCATGGTCAACCAGTCTGCTATCGACCAGCTCAAATGGTGCGAGGAGCATGACATCGACGTCATGACGTGGGGATCGCTGGGCTCGGGTATCCTGACCGGCTCGATTCGCGAGAAGCCGAACTTTGCGGAGAACGATTTCCGCAACACCTTCTACCCGTTCTACCATGAGCCGATGTTCTCGAAGATTCAGGAATTCCTGAAGACAATGGACAGGGTCTCCGAGAAGTACGGAAAGCCGCTCGCTCAGATTGCGATCAACTGGAGTACCCAAAAGAGCTTCGTCACCACAGCGCTCACGGGCGTTCGCAACGTTCGCGAAGCGGAGGAGAATTGCGCTACGTTCGAATGGCAGCTTGAGCGGGAGGACATCGACCTGCTCGATGCGGAGCTCCTTCGCTTGGGCATCACCGAGGCTGCGGCCTAGACCGAAATCCACTTCGGGCTATGCGGTATGAGCGAGGAAGGGGCGCCGTTGACGTCCCTTCCTCGTTTTTTAGTATCAGTCGGCGTGGCGCGCTGGCGTGAACGGTCGAGTGCGGGGAGCGGGACGGGCGCCTCGCGAGGGGCTCAGCGCCACGGCCTGATGTCCGTCATGGCTCAAGGGCTCGTTGGGTTGCTTGATGGAGGCTCGAATTTGGGAGTTCGAGCCCTCTGCCCGGGGTCTTCAGGGTCCTTTCCCGGGGGTCCAGCCGCTCTGTTAAGGGGGTTTATTCCAATGATATCGTTTTAATTGATTATTACTAGCAAATAAGTTATAGATGTATAGTACCCTTTACCCAGAAACAGGCAGCAGAAACGCCAAAGCTGTGCCAAGTTCCTTGAACAGCGTCTATTGGCGCGGAGTGTGCGGAACGAGGAGCAAAACGTGCGCCAGACTGAAACGCCGCTTTATCGACAGATTTTCGATGACATAAAGGCCTTAATCGAGGACGGCGTCTATAAGCCGAACGAGAAGATCCCTACCGAGTCAGAGCTTTCCGAGAAGTACAACGTGAGCCGCATCACCGTGCGGCGCGCAATTGAGGACTTGAGCACGGAGGGCTATCTTGTTAAGCGCCGTGGGCTCGGCACCTTTGTCTGTGCCCCGCGCATGCGGCGTCGCCTTTTGCAGGGCGGGCTTCCTGAAAGCTTCACGGATATCTGTCGCCACAACGGGCGAGAGTCCGGAGCCCGTTTGGTGAAGCGGGAGATCGTGCTGCCGAAGCCTGATGAGAGCGATTTTTTCGGTCTTTCGGAAGGAGAGCTCGTCTTGCACATCAAACGTGTTCGCACGGCGAGCGACATTCCTATCTTTGAGGAGAACATGTATTTGCCCTACAGCCAAAACAAGGAGCTGGCGATCGTGCGGCTTGAAAGTGAATCGATCTATCAGCTTATGAACGAGCTGTACGGTCGTCGACCGGTTAAGAACTCGCGCGTACTCATACAGTCTGTTGGGGCATCAAGCTCTAAGGCCGGCTTGCTGCAGGTTTCAAAGGGTGAGCCGTTGCTGTACATAGCGACGTACGCGCTCGATCAGGATGACCGACCGGTCTATATCGGTCGCCAGTACTTCATTGGATCGAGGTACATGCTCGATCTTTAGGCGGAGCACGTCGCGCCTTGTCTTGCCGCCGCCCGCCTCGATGGAATACTTTTTCATGCCTCGGTTTCCATCGGGGGGGGGTCATTTTCTCATTCACATGTAGAGCACCAGTTGTCTGGGTATATAGTTAATCGAACCAGATCGAGGATTCGTTTCGTTGCCAAGCTGGCCGCCCGGGTAAACCGGATGCTTCACGCCTGGCTGGCCCGCGGCATGCCCGGGACCGCGTTCGCAGCTCCGCGGCCCCGACATTCCCGTATGGGCAAGCCCCGCACGTCCCGGTATCCGCGAATGGGCAATACTCGTGAGCGCGCATGGCATGCGTATGGACGCGCCCCGCGGGTGTATAGTTATGCTCACGTTTCTCGCAGACGGGCGGCTTGTGTGTATGCCCTATCCTGCGGTGTTCCCGCGATCGCCTCCCGGTGCGGACGGCGGCGAACGGTATGCGCAAGGAGTAGAGATGGACATCTCCAGGAAGACCGATTACGCGCTCCGCATGCTCTCCATGCTGGCGAAGGATCCGGGGAGCCTGCTGTCCGTCCGGACCGCCGCCGAGGAGGTGGGCGTCCCCTATTCCTTCGCGCGCTCCATCCAGCACGGGCTCGTCCAAGCGGGCATCATCGAGAGCCTGCGCGGCGTCCGCGGCGGCATGCGGCTCAAGGTCGATCCGGCGCAGGTGACCATCAGGCAGATCGTCGAGGCGGTCCAAGGGCCGCTCATCATGAACGACTGCATGACGCCGGAGGGGGCGTGCTACCGTCAGCCGGAGTGCTGCTATCACCCCATCTGGGCGGGAACCCAGGCGCTCGTCAACAGCTATCTGGACTCGGTCACGCTGGATGACGTCGTCAACTGCAGGCGCGCGCCCGCGGTCGACCCGAAGTTCGCGGACCGCTCGGCCTTCACGTCCTACGTATCGTGCGAAGGGTGCGGGAAGACCGCCTAGCCGTTATTTCGATCCCGTGCGGGGCGAGCGCCCCGTCTTCCGTCGACAAGGAGCCCATGTGCCCGATATCGAGCAGTTCCGCATGCTGGTGCGCCGCGAGGGGGCAGAACGCTACCGGGACCTCCCGTGGCGCCGCACGCGCGACCCGTACGGGATCTGGCTGTCCGAGGTGATGCTGCAGCAGACCCAGGTCGCCCGCGTGCTCACGCGATGGCCGGAGTGGCTGGAGCGCTTCCCGACCGTCGAGTCGCTCGCGGCCGCACCGACTTCCGAGGTGCTGGCCGCATGGCAGGGGATGGGCTACAACCGCAGGGCGCTCGCCTTGAAGGCCGCCGCCGAGGCGGTGACGCGCGATCGCGACGGCGTGTTCCCGCAGGACGCCGACGAGCTCAAGGCGCTGCCGGGAATCGGGCCCGCCACCGCGCAGGGCATCCGGGCCTTCGCCTTCGACCTCCCCGGGGTCTACCTCGAGACCAACGTGCGCGCCGTGATGCTGCATCATCTCTTCCCGGACGTCCCGGGCGTCTCCGACCGCGAGCTGACGCCGCTCGTCCGCGCCACGTGCCCGGATGCTCCCGGAGCCGCGCGGGGGGAGGGGGTAGCCGACGCCGAGCCCTCCCCGTTCGCCGTCCCGCAGGACGCCGACGACACGCCCCGGTCCTGGTATTACGCCATGCTGGATTACGGCGCGTGGCTGAAGCGTGCCGTGCCGAACCCGTCGCGTCGGTCCAGCTCGTACACGCGCCAGTCGCGCTTCGAGGGATCGCGCCGTCAGAAGCGCGCCCATATCGTGCGCATGCTGCTCGATGCCCAGTCCGCCGGCGCGGCGGGGCTCACGCTCGAGGAGGTCCGCGACGGGGTTGACGGCCTCGAGCGCGCTGCGGGCCGCGATGCGGTGCCCGCCGAGACCGTCTCGTCCATCCTGGCTGATCTCGTGCGGGAGGGGTTCGCGCGCGAAGCCGACGGGACCTGGTCGATCGCCTGATACGGGCGCTCCGCGCGGGGAGCCGCCGGCCCTCCGGTAAACAACGGTATGCGCGCACGCAGATGCTTCGCGCTGCGAGGAGCGCTGCCGGCCTGCCCGGCGGCCCCGTCTCGGACATCCCGCTTGAGCGTCCGCGTGGAAGGCCCGCGCATCCCGCCGAGGCGCCTGCGTGGAGACCGTCTGCCGTTTGCCATGGGTGACGCGGTATGTAGCGACGGTGGAGTTGGGTATAGAACCGGTAGGGTAGATGGTTTCTTATTAGGAATCATTTACAATAAGGCCACCGAGCGCGAACGCCCGGTGGCTACGACACGCAAGGAGGAACACCAATGGACTTCGAGAACTCCCAGACCAAGAAGAACCTCGAGACCGCCTTCGCCGGCGAGTCCCAGGCCCACACCAAGTACCGCTACTACTCCTCCAAGGCCAAGAAGGACGGCTACGTCCAGATCTCCAACATCTTCATGGAGACCGCCCTGAACGAGTCCGAGCATGCGAAGCTCTGGTTCAAGTACCTGCACGGCGGCGAGGTGCCCGACACCCTCACCAACCTGAAGGACGCCGCCGCCGGTGAGAACTACGAGTGGACCACCATGTACGACGAGTTCGCCAAGACCGCGGACGAGGAGGGCTTCAAGGAGATCGCCGCCAAGTTCCGCGGCGTCGGCGCCGTCGAGAAGGCTCACGAGGAGCGCTATCTCAAGCTCGCCGAGCGCGTGGAGAAGGGCGAGGTCTTCACCCGCGAGGGCGTCAAGGTGTGGAAGTGCGGCAACTGCGGCCACCTGCACGTCGGCCCCACCGCCCCGCAGCTGTGCCCCGTGTGCAACCACCCGCAGAGCTACTTCGAGGAGCACGTCGTCAACTACTAGGCGCCGTTCCCACCTCGCTGTCGACGGCCGTCCGCATCCGCGGGCGGCCGTTTCCTGTTACGCGGCGGGTTCGGGGACGCGGCGGGCGCGGAGGCGCGGCGAGTTCGGAGGCGTCCTGTGACGCCACGGGTTGTCGGTGCGGCGGGGTTCGGATCGCCGCCGGGTGCTGGCGCGTCTGGGCTCGTGGCCGCGTCGGATGCCGGCACGTCTGGGCCCGTGGCCGCGTCGGGCCCCCGGCGTCGGGGCCCGTGCCCCGTCGGATGCCGGCGCGTCGGGCACCTGGACCCCCGCGTCCCCGTCGGATGCCGGTGAGGCGGGCACCCGGACCCCCGCGTTCCCGTCAGCTGCCGACGTCTGGCGACCGGTGGGGCGAAAGGACGTCCCCCGTTCTTGCGCCCGCCCGCCTGCCTTCGTACATTTGTCCATATTGGCAGCATTACGAAGGGGCGAGCTATGAGGGTCTCGATCATCTGCGTGGGCAACGGGTTTCGCGGCGACGACGGGTTCGGACCCGCCGTCGCGCGGTATCTGCGGGAGCGCTACATGTTCCCCGCGGGCGTCGAGGTGGTTGACCGCATGGCACTCGGCCTCACGGTGGTGAGCGACCTCATGGCGTGCGAGGGCGCCGTCATGGTCGGCGCGGTCGACGGGACGGGGGCGGAGGCGGGCGCCCTCCTGCCGCTCACGGTCGAGGACCTCGCCCAGGTGGGGCTCGTGCCGCTCCACGAGGAGCGACTGATCGACATCTGGGAGCGGGCCCGCTTCATGGGGACCGCGTGCGCGGGGGCCCAGTGCTTCGGCGTCCAGGTGGGCACCACGGTCGCGAGCGACCTGACCGATCCCGTCGCCGCCGCGGTGGCGCCGTGCGCCCGTGCGGTGGTCGACCACCTCGCCCGCGCCTGGTGGCTCTACGCGACGGACCTGTGGCAGGTCACGGCCGATCCCCGGGCGCACCTGGCCGACCCCGCCGCCTATGTGCGCGGCGAGCTCGCGCGCCGGGGGCATCCGGAGGCCGAGGGCGCCGTCATCGCGCAGCTGCCGGCGGACGGCCTGTTCGATTTCGAGGCGGACGAGCTGATCCGCCGCGTGCTCGACGCGCAGCGAGCCGCGTAGCGCGCGGCGGGGCACGCGGCCGCGCACCGACCTTGACGGGTGCGGGGCGGCCCTTCAGAATGGACCCACCCTCTTTCGTGCACGCCCCTGAACGGAGGCTTGCACCATGAACCTGTTTATCGAGTCCGCCCAGCACGCGCCGGACCGCTTCTCGCGTCCGCCGGGGGACCGCCTCGCGGCGGGGTCGCCGCGCCCCTCCTCCCTCATGCGCGTCTTCGGCGACGATCTGGACGAGCCGTCGGGCTTCGGGCTCCGGCGCCGCCCGCGTGTCCGGCGGGGGCCGTTCGGCGGCGGGGCGGGCGCGGTCGATGAGGCCCGTGTGCCATCGCCTGCGTCCCCCGCGCGCTCCGGGTACGATGCCGGGGAGATCGGGCGCGAGGCGTACCGCGAGGAGATCGCCTACGGAAGGCGCCGCGCGCGCCGTCGCCGGCGGCTGGGCGCGCTGAGGGCCCTCGGCGTCGCCGCGCTGGTCCCGGTCGTCCTGGTCGCTGCGTTCCTGGCATCCTACGTGCTGACCTGCATCCTGAGCGGGGCGTCCCCCGAGGAGGTCGCCGGTCTTCTCGCCGCCATGTGGGAGCGCGTGCACGGCTGGCTGCAGGGGATGGCGTCGGGCTTCATACTATAATGGCGGCCATGGGCGCGTGCGACGGCCGGCGGGTCCGGACCGAGGGAAACCGGCGGGTCCTGTCCGGCGCGACCCGGCGCGCCGCCGAGCGCCGTCCCCGTGGACGGCGCCGTCGTGACGAACGGTACGGAAGGGGCCACATGGAGCTCATGCTGACGACAGCCATCGCGATCGCCGCCCTCGCTGCAGGGTGCTCCGTCGCCGCCCTCCTGCTCATGCTCAGGCTCCTGCGCGCTCAGCGCGAGCACGGGGCGGAGCTGCGCGAGGCGCGCGAGGAGCTGGCGCGCGCCTCCGCATCGCTCGATGCGCTCGGCGGGGCGCTCTCCCGGATGGGCGCCTCCGTGGCGGCGCTGACCCAGCACGCGTCCGGGGCGGCGGCGCTCGACCGCGAGCGGCACGAGGCGCTCGGCCGCGAGTTCGGCCGCGCCTCCGCCAAGATGGACGAGCTGCGCCGGGAGCTCGCCGCCCAGCTCGAGCAGAGCCGCGAGGTCTCCGACGTGCGCCTGGGAGAGGTGCGCACCGCGGTGGAGCGCCAGCTGGGGGCGATCCGCTCCGATAACGAGCGGCAGCTCGACCGCATGCGCGCCACCGTCGACGAGAAGCTCCAGCGCACCCTGGACAGCCGTCTGTCGCAGTCGTTCAAGCAGGTGAGCGACCAGCTCGAGGCGGTCTACAAGGGCCTCGGCGACATGCAGGGGATCGCCGCGGGCGTGGGGGACCTCAAGCGCGTCCTCGGCAACGTCAAGACGCGCGGCATCCTGGGCGAGGTCCAGCTGGGCGCGATCCTGGCCGATATCCTCGCTCCCGAGCAGTACGTGCAGAACGCGGTCACCAAGCCGGGGAGCTCGGAGCGCGTCGAGTACGCGGTGAGGATCCCCGTCGAGGGCGGCGAGCCGGTCCTCCTGCCCATCGACGCCAAGTTCCCCGGGGACGCCTACGAGCACCTGCGCGCCGCAATCGACACGGGGGACGCCGATGCGGTCGCCGCCGCGCGAAGGCAGCTCGAGCAGCGCATCAGGGCGGAGGCGAGGGACATCTCCGAGAAGTACCTCTCGGTACCGCAGACCACGAACTTCGCCATCATGTTCCTGCCGTTCGAGGGCCTGTACGCCGAGGTGGTGGACATGCCGGGGCTCGTCGAGGGCCTGCAGCGCGACCACCAGGTGAGCGTCGCGGGGCCGTCCACCATGGCGGCGATCCTGAGCAGCCTGCAGATGAGCTACCAGAGCTTCGCCTTCCAGCGCCGGGCGGACGAGATCCAGAAGGTCCTCTCGGCGGTCAAGGCCGAGCTCCCGCGGTACCAGGCCGCGCTGCAGAAGGCCTACGACCAGATCAACCGCGCTGGGAACACGGTGGAGACCCTCATGACCACGCGCACCCGTGCGATCGAGCGGCGCCTGCGCTCCGTGACCGCGATGGGGGACGAGGACGAGCTCGCCCGCATCCTCGGCGAGGGCGCGGCGCCCCTGCAGGTCGATGCGCTGGACGAGGGCCCGTTGCCGTTGCCGGCCGACGCTTTCGGCATCGGGGAAGCGGGCGGCGCGGACGGCTCGTCACCTGACGACGCGCGCGGGCATCACGCGGGGGCCGAGGGTGCGGCATCCGCTGGAACCGCTTCCGGCGCACGGGGAGGCGGCGCGGAGGTCGATGGCGCCGACCGCGACGGGTCGGCAGATGATCTGAACGGGGAGGACGCATAATGCCACGAGAGACGAATGCCGCGAAGCGCGAGCGCGCGATCGAGGTGTGCCGGCGCCTGAACGAGCGCTACGGCCCGGTCGAGTGCTTCCTGGACCACGAGAACCCGTTCAGGTTGGTCATCTCGGTCCTGCTGTCCGCGCAGACCACGGATGCCCAGGTGAACAAGGTGACGCCGGAGCTCTTCCGCCGCTGGCCCACGCCGGAGGCCATGGCGGGGGCGACCCCGGCCGAGATCGCCGAGGTCATCAAGTCCCTGGGGTTCTACAAGACCAAGGCGAAGCACTGCGTCGAGTGCGCCCAGATGATCGCGGCGGACTACGGCGGGCAGGTCCCCGCGGATATGAAGGAGCTCGTGAAGCTTCCGGGCGTCGGGCGCAAGACCGCCAACATCGTGCTGAACGTCGGGTACGGCATCGTGGAGGGCATCGCGGTCGACACGCATGTGAACCGCATCGCGCACCGGCTCAAGCTCTCGCCCAAGACGCATGAGAAGGAGCCGCTTAAGACCGAGCGGGATCTGCTCAAGATCCTGCCGCGCGAGTACTGGAACGACGTCAACCATCAGTGGATCATGCTGGGCAGGGAGATTTGCGACGCGCGCCGGCCGCGGTGCGGGGAGTGCCCGCTTGCGGACATCTGCCCCAGCGTGCGGGCCGAGTCCGCATAGGTGTGCCCGGACGACTCGTCCGGCCGCTTTCCGGGAAACGGAAAAGGGCTCATCCGCCCAGGGGCTTCACCGAGTCGGCGGCGCTCCGGCTCGCGCCGCCCTGACGATTCGGCGGCGCTCCGGCTCATGCCGTCCTGCCGATTCGGCGGCGCGTCGTCTGCAGGGGCCCGATCATGCCGGGGCGTGCTGCCGCTGCATGTTCGATCGGGTTGAAGGCGCCGTTTCGCAACTGGTTCCGCAGGGTGGGCGATCGGTTCGATATGCCGACGGGGTATACTGGGGAGAACAAGTTGTTCGAATAGGTGGATTCATGCCCAAGTCTGTATTTCAGGATATCTATCGCGCCCTCAAGGGGAACATCGAGGACGGGACCTTCGCGTACCAATCGTTCCTGCCCTCTGAGGCTGAGCTCACCGTCCGGTTCGGATGCTCGCGCAGCTCCGTGCGCCGTGCGCTGCGCATGCTCGCGGAGGACGGGTACGTCCAGTCCCAGCAGGGTAAGGGCGTCCGCGTGATCCGTAACCCCGTTCTGCACGATATCAGCGGCTACAACGGCCTGGAGACGTTCAACGAGCTCGCCGCCCGTCTGAAGTTCACACCCCATACCGATGCCGTGCTGCTCGAGGAGATCGTCGCCGACGACGAGCTCGCGGAGATGACGGGTTTCGCCGTGGGGAGCAGCCTCACCCATATCATGCGCGCGCGCCGCGCGGACGGCATGCGCATCTCGACCGATGAGAGCTTCTACCTGTCCGAGGAGGTGCCCGGGCTCACGCTCGATATCATCTCCGACTCGGTCTACGCCTACCTGGAAGGCGAGCTCGGCATGAAGATCGGGACGAGCAAGCGCACCATAACCGTGGAGGCGGCGACGGAGAGCGACTACAAGTACATCGACCTCGGCGAGTTCAACGCCGTGGGCGTCATGCGGTCGCATACCTTCGACGCGGACGGCGTCATGATCGAATACACCGTGTCGCGCCAGCGCCCGGGCTTCTTCGCCTATCACGAGACCGCGCTGCGGCGTCAGGCGGGGTAGCTCCGGGTCGTTTCCGCCGGATCTCCGGAGACTGTACGTTCGTTTTTCCGAGCAAGGCAGAGAATCGCCGTTTGGGGGAGGGGCATCCGTCGGTCGGAGGCGGTTTTCCCGCTTCCCGGGCGCGAACCGGCTTCCCGGACGGCAGAATCGGGCCGCCGAGGGCGTACCGGATCGAGAACCGGCGCGTCTGTAGCGGACATATCATCCAAAGCAGACAAGACGTCAGCATGTGTCGGGACGGCGCGCCGAGCGACCCTCCCCCAAACGGTGTTTTTCTACCATGATCTGGAAAATGAACGGGCGGAGCCCCCGTTCGTCGCTCCCTCGTCGGCGATGCGCCCCTATCGAGCAGCGCGAATACCTACCAAACTTGTACGAACAAGATAAACGCTCACCGGAGAAATCCGACCGTTCGCGGGGCGTTCCCCGTTGAGCCTAGACTTGTACGAACAAGAAAAGCATACTATGGCCATAACTTGTACGAACATGTTTGGCACGTTATAGCCGGCTGCGTGTCTGAGCAGGGGGGATGCAGGTTATCGTCAGAGGAAGACGTCCGGGTTCGCCTGTCCGGACGACTCGTACAGGAAAGGAGGAAGCCCGCTCATGATGCAAAAGATCCAGAAGTTCGGCGGAGCGATGTTCACGCCGGTGCTTCTCTTCGCGTTCGCTGGCGTGGTGATCGGCCTCGGCACGCTGTTCACCACCGAGGTCATCTTCGGCTCACTGGCGGCTCCCGATACGTTGTGGTACGGCGTTTGGAACGTGATCCTGCAGGGCGGTTGGACGGTGTTCAACCAGCTCCCGCTGCTGTTCGCGGTCTCGCTGCCCATCGGTCTGGCCAACAAGCAGAACGCGCGCTGCTGCATGGAAGTGCTCGTGGCCTACCTCACCTTCAACTATTTCGTCTCCACGATGCTCTCCCAGTGGGGGCCGACCTTCGGCGTCGACTTCTCCGCTGAGGTCGGCGGTTCCTCGGGTCTTGCCATGGTCGCGAGCATCAAGACGCTCGATATGGGCATGATCGGCGCGCTCGCCATCTCCGGTATCGTCATCGCGCTGCACAACAAGTTCTTCGATTTCGAGTTGCCCGAATGGCTCGGCGTCTTCTCGGGATCCACGTTCGTCTACATGATCGCGTTCTTCGTGATGCTGCCCACCGCGCTCGTCGCCTGCCTGGTGTGGCCGCACGTTCAGGACGGCATCCGCGCCTTCCAGGGGTTCGTGGCCACGGTCGGCCTGCCCGGTGTGTGGATCTTCGCCTTCCTGGAGCGCGCGCTCATCCCGTTCGGCCTGCACCACCTGCTGTACAGCCCGTTCTACTATGACAACGCCGTGGTGAACGGCGGTATCTACGCCGCCTTCGCCAAGCAGCTGCCCGAGATCGCCGCTTCCTCCGCGCCGCTTACCGAGCTTGCTCCGTATGCCGCCTTCACGTGCTCCACGTGGTCCAAGATGTTCGGCTGCCCCGGCATCGCGCTGGCCTTCTACGCCACCGCGAAGCCCGAGAAGCGCCAGGAGCTGCTGGGCCTGCTGATCCCGATCACCCTCACCGCCATCTTCTGCGGCGTCACCGAGCCCATCGAGTTCACGTTCCTGTTCATCGCACCCGCGCTGTTTATCGTCCACTGCGTGCTCGCGGCGACCCTGGCGACGGCCATGAACGCGGTCGGCGTGGTGGGCGTGTTCTCCGGCGGCCTCATCGAGATCAGCTCGCTGAACCTCATCCCTCTGTGGGCCAACCACTGGACGACCTACCTCATGGGCCTTGTCGTCGGTCTGGTCTTCACCGGCATCTGGTTCATCGTGTTCCGTACGCTCATCCTGAAGTTCGACTTCAAGACCCCCGGTCGCGAGGACGACGAGGAGGAGATCAAGTTCCGCAGCAAGGCCGAGTACCGCGCCGCCAAGCAGGGTGGTGCCGCCGAGGCGCTGGCCGCCGGTGACACCGCGGTCGCCGAGGAGAACCCCTATGCCGTGACCGCCGCCGCGTGCCTGGAGCTGCTGGGCGGCTCCGACAACATCGTCGACGTGACCAACTGCGTGACCCGCCTGCGCGTCAACGTGATCGACGAGACCCGCGTGGGTGAGGACGCCGACTTCAAGAGCATCGGCACGAGCGGATGCATGAAGAAGGGCAAGTCCGTCCAGGTCATCATCGGCCTCAAGGTGCCCAAGGTCCGCGACGAGTTCGAGAAGCTCCTGTAACCGGGGCCCGTGCCCCTCCGTCGGACGGGACGGTCAACTGCAAAACCCCGGCCGTCCCGTCCGCTCCCAACGCAAGCAACCGGCCCGTCGAATCGGTCGCATCGACGAGCAACGGCATTTCGAGCGACCGGAACCCAAGGAGGACTGACACTATGTCCAAGAAGTCGTATGCAGTCACCATCGCCGGCGGCGGCTCCACCTTCACGCCGGGCATCGCGCTCATGCTGCTCGAGGAGCACGACCGCTTCCCGGTGAACAAGATCACCTTCTACGACAACGACGCCGAGCGCCAGGAGATCGTGGCGAAGGCCTGCGAGATCTACTTCCGCGAGAACGCCCCCGAGATCGAGTTCAACTACACCACCGATCCCGAGACCGCCTTCACCGGCATCGACTTCGTGCTCGCCCACATCCGCGTCGGCAAGTACGCCATGCGCGAGAAGGATGAGAAGATCCCGCTGAAGTACGGCGTGCTCGGCCAGGAGACCTGCGGCCCCGGCGGCATCGCCTACGGCATGCGCTCCATCGGCGGCGTCATCGAGATCCTTGACTACATGGAGAAGTGGAGCCCCGACGCGTGGATGCTCAACTACTCCAACCCGGCGGCCATCGTCGCCGAGGCCTGCCGCGTGCTGCGCCCGAACTCCAAGATCATCAACATCTGCGACATGCCCATCGACCTCATGGACAAGATGGCCGTCATGTGCGGCATCAAGGACCGTCGCGAGCTGCAGTACAGCTACTACGGCCTGAACCACTACGGCTGGTTCACCAAGATCTACGATAAGGACGGAAACGACCTTATGCCCGAGATCAAAAAGCACATGGCCAAGAACGGCTACCTCGACGGCATCACCCATGAGCCGGGCCAGGAGCAGCACATCGACGAGTCCTGGATCCACACCTTCGGCAAGGCCAAGGACGTCTACGCCCTCGACCCCGACACCATCCCCAACACCTACCTCAAGTACTACATCTTCCCCGATTATGTGGTGGAGACGAGCGACCCGAACTACACCCGCGCCAACGAGGTAATGGACGGCCGCGAGAAGCGCGTGTTCGGGGCCTGCCGCGAGGTGATCGAGAAGGGCACCGCCGAGGGCTGCGGCTTCGAGGCCGACGCGCACGCGACCTACATCGTCGACCTCGCCTGCGCGCTGGCGGAGAACACGATGGAGCGCTTCCTGCTCATCGTCCCTAACGACGGCGCGGTGTCGAACTTCGACCCGACCGCCATGGTCGAGGTGCCCTGCATCGTGGGCAAGAACGGCTATGAGAAGATCTGCCAGGGCCAGGTGCCGCAGTGGCAGAAGGGCATGCTCGAGCAGCAGGTCTCCGTCGAGAAGCTCGTCGTCCAGGCCTGGGTCGAGCACAGCTACCAGAAGCTGTGGCAGGCGCTGTCGCTGTCCGCGACCGTGCCGTCCGCCAAGGTCGCCAAGCTCATCCTCGACGACCTGATCGAGGCCAACAAGGGGTACTGGCCCGAGCTGCACTAAGCCTTTGCGCGGAAGGGCGCGCAGGGGATGACCGGATCGGCATCCCCCGGCGCCTTTCCGCCCCTCCGCGCGCGCTCGCGGCGCTTGCCCGCTGCGGGCGCGTGCGGAACGAGGGGCGAATCCCGTTCACCCTGCCAGATGGGCGCGTCACGGACGGCGTGCATCTGGCAGAATGAACGGGAATCTTCCCAAGACGACGAAGGACCGCCCGCGAAAGGGGACACCATGGCGAAGACGAGTCGGGCTCAGGCGGCTGCACGCGGGACGAAGCTCGATGCCGACCGCGAGGTGACGGCGGTGGCGAAGGCGACGGAGCCGCGCTCCGAGCGCCGTGCGCGCCCCCAGTCCAAGTACGAGCGCCGCACGGGCAAGATCTTCACGACCGTGCAGGTCGTCCTCGTGGTGGTGCCCGTGGCGATGATCGGGTACGTATGGCTGGCCGGCGGCGGGACCATGGACGGCCTGCGCGAGGCCATGGCGCAGAACCCCACGCTCACCGTGTCGTTCATCTCGGCCATGTGCCAGCCGCTCATCGCCTGGCTGCTCAAGTTCGTGCGCGAGCACTACCTCGCGGGGGACGGCGGGTACGCCGCCGCGAACCTCATCGGCCTCATCTGCGGCGAGCTGATGCTGCAGAACGCCGTTGGCGTGGTCGGGTGCGCGCTCGTGCTGTGGCGCATCTGGGGCCGCGTCAACGGCGAGCTCACGGCGTGGAAGGCCGAGCGCCGCCTCGGCGGCATGCTCGCCGACCTGTCCGGCGCCCTCGTGGTGTGCGCGCTCGGCGCGCTGTGCGCCTTCGCCACCTGGCGGATCTCGATGGCGTAGGGGCCGCGGCCGCCGAGAAGGCGGTCCGGGCGCCGGTGCGTGTAGGGGGCGTTGCGGCCCCCGGCGACGCGGCCCCTCGGGCGCCGGCGCGCGCAGGGGGGCAAACTTTTCATGAACGCGCGCGCGTCCGGCCCATGCGCCGGGCGCGGTGCTACTATCGCTTGGTTTCAAGTTCTCGGGCCGACGGCGCCTCCTCGGGGTGCCGTCGGCCCGTGTCGGGGGAGGGCCCGCGGCGCGCCTGCGCCGGGCCCGGCTGCGGAGAAAGGGTCGGCCTGTGAAGAAGAGCCTGATCGCACTCGCCATGGGGGCGTTCGTCCTGGGGTTCGCCGAGTTCGTGATGATGGGCATCCTGCCCGTCGTCGCCCAGGGCGTCGACGTGAGCGTCGCCTGGGCCGGCAACTTCATCACGGCGTACGCGGTGGGCGTGTGCGCCGGCGCGACGATGCTCGTCGTGGGCCGCCGCGTCCCGCCGCGCACGCTCATCATCGGGTTCATGGCCATCTGCGCCGTGGGCAACGCGGTGTCGGCGCTGTCGGGCGATCCGGCGATGCTGCTCGCCGGCCGCTTCATCGCCGGCCTGCCGCACGGGGCGTTCTTCGGCACCGCGACCCTGGCATCCAAGATGCTCGCCGACCCCGGCCGCGAGGGCCAGGCGGTGGCGACCATGGTGCTCGGGCAGACCGTGGCGAACATGGTGGGCGTGCCTGCGGGCACCCTGCTCGCCACCGCCTTCTCGTGGCACGCGCCCTTCGTGTTCGCGACCGCCTGGGCCGTGCTCGCCGCCGTCCTCATCTGGCGGTTCGTGCCCGCGCTCGACGCCATCCCCGACGCGGGGCTCGCCGGTCAGTTCGCCTTCCTCAAGGCGCCCGGCCCCTGGCTCATCCTTGCCGCCGTGCTGCTCGGCAACACGGGGATCTTCTGCTGGTGGAGCTACGTCTCCCCCTGGCTGCAGCATATGGGCGGGTTCGCCGAGGCTGCGGTCCCGATGCTTCTGGTGCTCGCAGGTGCGGGCATGGTCGTGGGCTCCACGCTCGGCGGGCGGGCCGCGGACCTCAAGAGCCCCGGCGTCGCCGCGGCGGCGGGCCAGAGCCTCGCGGGCGTCGCGCTGCTGCTTGTCTTCCTGTTCGGCCGCGGCTCGGTGCTGTGCGCCGCGCTGATGTTCGTCGTCTCCGTCGGCCTGTTCTTCGTGTCCAGCCCCCAGCAGATCCTCATGGTCGAGGTCGGCCAGGGCGGGGGCGAGCTTCTGGGCGGCGCGTGCGTGCAGATCGCCTTCAACGGCGGGAACGCGATCGGGGCCCAGGTGGGGCAGATGGTGCTGAACACCGGCGCCGCCTACAACTGGATCGGCCTGGCGGGCGTGCCGTTCTCGGTGGTGGCCGTGGCGCTGCTGCTGCTGTTCGCCCGCCGCTACGAGCGCCGCTACCATCTGGCCGCGACCGGCCGCGCCTGATGTGGAATGAGGCCGGGCGCGATGTCCGCCGGAGCCTCGTGAGGTACGATAGCGGGCGATAGACGATTCGCATCACCAGGCGTGGGAAAAAGGTGCCTGTCACTTTTTTCCCACGGACGGGAGACATGCATGCTCATACACCGCATTGCCGCGCAGCTCCATACCTCCGACGCCTTCCAGACCGTCGAGTCCGCGCTGACGGCGGGGGAGGACGCCACGCTGGCCGTGTCGCAATCCGGCCGCACGCTCATGCTCGCCGCGCAGTTCGCGCGCGCCCCGCGCCCCACGGTCTACATCGTCTCGGGGGAGGACGCCGCCGACCGCGCCGCGCGCTCGCTGGCCGCCTATGTCGGCGCCGCCCATGTGGCGCGCTTCCCCGAGCGCGCCGACTACCCCTGGAAGGACACCCAGCCGGACGACGCCGTGGTCGCCGCCCGCTGTGCCGCGCTCGGCCGCCTCGCGCGCGGCGAGGTGTGCATCGTGGTCTCGTCCGCCCGCGCCCTGCTGCGCTGCGTCCCGCCGCGCGAGAGCCGTTACTGGGCCTCGACCGTGTTCTCCGTCGGCGAGGGGGTGCCGTTCGAGGAGGTGCCGGCGCGGCTCATCGGCATGGGGTACACCAACGCCGACGCCGCCGACGCCCCGGGGCTGTTCCGCGTGCACGGCGACACGGTCGACGTCTACCCCGCGCAGGCGACCGCGCCGGTGCGCATCGAGTTCTTCGGCGACGAGATCGACCGGATCCGCCGCATGGTGGCCTCCACCGGGCAGACCATCGGCGACGACGAATCGGTCGAGATCTTCCCCGTCCGCGAGCTCGCGCTGACCGACGACGCCGTCCGCCGCATCTCCGCCGCGCTCTACACCCCCGCGCAGAACGACACCGAGCTCGCCGCCATGCTCGAGATGGTGAAGGCGCGCATCGTCACGCCCGAGCTCGACCGCTTCATGCCGCTCATGTACGAATCGACGGGCAGCCCGCTCGCCCACGTGAGCCCCGACACCCTCGTGGTGCTCTTCGAGCCCCGCAGCCTGTTCGACGACTGCGCCCGCGCCTACGAGGACCTGGAGCGCCGTGCGGGCGAGGCGAAGGTGTCCCGCCTCGACGGCCTCTACGTGCGTCCCCAGCAGCTCGACTTCGGCCGGCAGCAGCGCCTGAACTACGTGTCCATCATCCGCGCGGGCGGCGCGGTGACCGCCGAGCTGAAGATCGAGCAGCCCTCGCTCGCGGGCTCCGACAACCGGTTCATCTCGCGCGTGCAGGAGGTGGTGAGCAACCGCTACGCCTGCGTCTTCGCCATCCCGGACCGCGGCGCGCGCGAGTCCATGGAGCTGTCGTTCACCGACGCGTCCATCCCCTTCGAGGAGTCGCTGCAGGCGGCGCCTGAGAACGCGGGCGCCGTGGCGGGGGACGCGCGCGTGGAGGTCGCCCTGCTCAAGCGCGACATCGACCGCCTGAACGCGCGCGGCCTCGAGGAGGGCGGCGCGATCGCCGTCCCCACGATCACCCGCGGCCGCGTGACCTTCGTCGACGTGCCGATCCCCTCGGGCGTGGTGGTGCCCGAGGCGCACCTCGCCGTGTTCTCGCTCACCGACCTCAACGCGCGCATGGACGCCAAGCGCGCCCGCGCGCGCCGTCGCGTGGACATCACGGAGGTGACCTTCCCCTTCAAGCCGGGCGACTACGTGGTCCACGCCACGCACGGCATCGCCCTGTTCGCCGAGATCGTCCGCCAGGAGGTCGCCGGGCGCGAGCGCGACTACTTCCTTCTGGAGTACGCCGGCGGCGACAAGCTGTACGTCCCCCTGGAGCAGGTCGACCGCATCACGCGCTACGTGGGCCCCGATGGGGAGAACCCGCGCCTCACGCGCCTGAACACCGCCGACTGGACCCGCGCCACCAACAAGGCGCGCAAGAGCGCCAAGAAGCTCGCGTTCGATCTCGTGGACCTCTACACGCGCCGCAGCTCCATCACGGGGTTCGCCTTCGGGCCGGACACGCCCGAGCAGATCGAGATGGAGGAGAGCTTCCCCTACGAGCCGACGCGCGACCAGCTCGACGCCATCGCCGACATCAAGGCCGACATGGAGGCTCCCAAACCCATGGATCGGCTGCTGTGCGGCGACGTCGGCTTCGGCAAGACCGAGGTGGCGCTGCGCGCGGCCTTCAAGTGCGTGGACGGCGGGCGCCAGGTGATGGTGCTGTGCCCCACCACCATCCTCGCCCAGCAGCACTTCGAGACCTTCTTCGAGCGGTTCGCGCCGTTCGGCGTCGAGGTCGAGGTGCTGTCGCGCTTCCGCACCCCCGCGCAGCAGAAGCGCGCGCTCGCCGCGTTCGCCGAGGGGCGCGTCGACGTGCTCGTGGGCACACACCGCCTGCTGTCGGCCGATGTGAACCCGCACGACCTGGGCCTCGTCATCATCGACGAGGAGCAGCGCTTCGGCGTGCAGCACAAGGAGCAGCTCAAGAACCTGCGCGAGCAGATCGACGTGCTGACGCTGTCCGCGACGCCCATCCCGCGCACCATGCAGATGGCCATCTCGGGCGTGCGCGACATGAGCCTCATCACCACCCCGCCCACGGGCCGCCGCCCGGTGGCGGTGCATGTGGGCGAGTACGACCCGGACGTCGTCTCCGCCGCGATCCGGCTGGAGCTCGACCGCCACGGGCAGGTGTACTACGTGTCGAACCGCGTGAAGACCATCGACGACGCCGTCGAGCGCGTGCACGACGTGGTCCCCGAGGCGCGCGTGGGTGTGGCGCACGGCAAGATGAGCCCGCGCGAGGTCGAGGACGTGATGGTGCAGTTCTCGAGCGGGAAGATCGACGTGCTCGTGGCGACCACCATCATCGAGAGCGGCATCGACAACCCGCGGACCAACACGCTCATCATCGAGGACTCCCAGCGCCTCGGCTTGGCGCAGCTCTACCAGCTCAAGGGGCGCGTGGGGCGCTCCGCCACGCAGGCGTACGCGTACTTCATGTTCCCGGGGGAGGTGCCCCTCACCGAGGAGGCGACCGAGCGCCTGACCGCCCTGTCCGAGTTCCAGGAGCTCGGCAGCGGCATGCGCATCGCCATGCGCGACCTGGAGATCCGCGGAGCGGGCTCGCTCGTGGGCGCCGAGCAGCACGGCAACCTGTCGAACGTGGGCTTCGACCTGTTCACCCAGATGCTCGGCCAGGCCGTCGCGGAGGCGCGCGGCGAGGCGGGGGAGGACCTCGAGCAGCCGGGCGTCGCCATCAACCTGCCGGCGGACTTCTTCCTCTCCGAGGAGTACCTGCCCGCGGTGGACCGCCGCGTGCTCGTGTACCGCAAGCTCGCGGCGGCCGACCAGCTGGCGGCGGTGGACGAGGAGCAGCGCGCCTGCGAGGAGGCGTACGGCGAGCTGCCGCTGGCGGCGCTGAACCTGTTCGACCGCGCGCGCATCCGCATCCGCGCGGAGCGCCTGGGCCTGGAGAGCGTGTCGCTCGCGCAGGGGCGCCTGGTGTACCAGGGGGTCGACGTGCCCAAGACGGTGGCGTTCGAGCTGCGCACGAGCCTGGGGGCGATCAACTACCCCAAGACGCGCAAGTTCACGGTCCCCTGCCGTGCCGGCGCCGGAGCGGGCTCGGGGCTCGGCCGCGGCGTGGACGCGGGCGAGAACAACTCGGGCGTGGTCGCCGCCGCGCTGCGGATCCTGGAGCAGCTCGGCCCCAGCGGGGACGACGACTAGCCGCGGCCCCGCCCGCGGCGGGTGCCGGGCGGCGGTGGAGCGGGGACGGTGACCGTGCGGTAAGCGGCGGCAACCGGGTGCCCGGTCCCAAGTTACCCGCTTTCGCGGTGGCTGCCGCTGCCTGCCGTGGCCTGGCGGTGGGCCGGGTGCCTGCGCACGCCGTTTTCCGTTCGGCGCTGCGATTCGAAGCTATCGGAAAGAATCCGAGATTCTTTTCCGATAGGTTGTGAATGATATAAGCTATCGGAAAGAAATCTCGATTTTTTTCCGATAGAATATGAATCTGAAGCGCTATCGGAAGAAACCGCTCATAAGGGGGACTCTATGGCGTATCCGACGCTCGAGAAGATCTTCCATGCCGATGCCAGCTCCGACAGGTATGCGCATCATCGGGAGCTGGCGATAAGCCGGCTGGAAAGCGAGTCGACGTTTCGCACCGGCATCGAGCTGGATGCAGGCGAGCTGTTCCTTGCCGTTCCACGGGAGCTCTCGTTGCTGAATGAGCGGGTGCTCCGCCGTGAACGCCGTGTCTCCAAGCTATGGCGCAGTCTCCCGACTGCGGCTCTCGGCGCGTATATTCGTACGCTCATCTTGGATGAAGTGGTTTACAGCAACGAGATCGAGGGCGTTCACAGCACTCGCCGGGATATAGAGCGCGCGCTCGAGGAGGCGAAAAGCACCATGCCCACAACGGGCGGCGAGGGCAGGCACACCCCGTTCTTCGAGTTCGCGAAGCTGTACCTTGGCCTCACCGATGGGCCGGAGCCCCCTGAGACGCTTCAGGATATCAGGGATATCTACGATTCCGTCGTGATGGACGCACTTGCCGAAGAGGATCGGTTGGGGGATTCCCTGTTTCGGAGCGGTCAGGTCGTGGTGGAGAACGGGTTCGGTAGGGTTGTCCACGTCGGCGTGTCCCCGGAGTCGCGCATCGAGGAGATGCTGACGCAGTGGCTTGCGCTGTCGAGGAGTGAGGAGATACCCGAGACGTACAGCGCGCTCCTATGTCACTTCCTGTTCGGGTACATCCATCCGTTCTACGACGGAAACGGGCGCACGGGGCGCTATCTGCTCGCCCTTCATCTGAGCAGACCCCTTTCCCAGCCCACGGTGCTCTCGCTTTCGCGGGTTATCGCGGAAAACAAAGGTGCGTACTACCGTGCCTTCGATGCCGCGGAGAAAAAGCTGAATTGCGGTGAAGGTACCCATTTCGTGATGACGATGCTCGATCTGGTTGCGGAGGCGCAGATGGAGCTCATCGCCGACCTCGAGGAGAAGCGCCAGCTGCTCGATGAGCTTGAGGCGCGAATCGACGCTCGTTCATGGATCATCTCCAAGCGGGCACTCAACGTGCTGTTTTACGCTGCGCAGATGGAGGTGTTCGACGCATTCCGCGAGACGCGCCTGGCAGATGTCGCATCATGGTTGGGGGTCAGCAAGCCGACAGCCCGCAAGGCGTTCGACGAGCTGGTAGCAGAGGGCTTACTGGTGAAGGTTTCACAGCGTCCGCCTGTTTTCAGGATGACCGATCTTGGGAAGACCTTGCTCGGTCTCGAGGCGGGCAAGTAGCGAACCCGGGCGGCACGGCGGTGAGCTGGCTGCCCGCCCGCACCGCTACCGTCCGTCGTCCGACATAAGCGAGCCGCGCCGGCGGGCGGCCGAGGAGCGCGTGGGCAGCTTGTCGGGGTCGGGGACGGCGATGGGCACCGGCTCGTCCACATGGCCGTGCCACCAGCCCCCGATGAAGTCGTCGGTCCTCAGCACGTTGATGACCACGCCGGGGTCGATCTCGCGCATGAGCTTGACCACATCGGCCGACTCGTAGGTCGAGATCACCGCGTGCAGCAGGTACATCTTCTCGCGGCTGTAGCCGCCGACGATCTCCGCGCAGCTGATGCCGTGCTGGAACCGCTCGATGTAGGCGCGCATGATCTCGTCCGCGCGGCGCGTGGTCACCTGCAGGGTGACGCGGTCGTAGCGGTGGTAGAAGCTGTCGATGCTCTTGGTCGAGATGAACTGGAACACGATGGCGTAGGCGGCGTTGTCCCAGCCGAACAGCGCGCCGAAGATGACCAGGACGATGCAGTTCCCCGCGAAGACGAACCCCCAGATGGTCTTGCCCGTGCGGTTGGAGACGAGCAGCGCGATGAAGTCGGTGCCGCCCGTGGACGCCCCCGCCTTGAGCGCGAGCGCGATGGAGATGCCGGACAGGAAGCCGCCGAACACGACGAGCAGCATCTTGTCGTCGAGCAGCGGGGCGAAATCGCATACCTGCAGGAACAGCGATGACAGGGCGACCTGCATCATGGAGAACAGCACGAAGCGGTGGCTGATGCTGCGCCAGCACAGCAGGGCGACGGGGATGTTCAGGGCGAGCATGCCGAGCGAGGTGTCGATGCGGACGCCGCCGAGCGCGGTGATGCGGTCGAGCAGCACGGCGATGCCGGTGAAGCCGCTCGGCAGCAGGTCGGCGGGGTTGACGAATGCCTGGATCACGAAGGCCTGCAGCAGGGCGGACGCCGTCACGGCGAGGGCGGTGATGATGCGGCGCACGACGGTGAGCCGGGCGAGCCGCAGCGCGCGGTCGGAAATGGTGTCGGTGGAGCCCACGGGTCCTCCTTCGGCGATGCGAGAGGGCAGGTCGCGCCGATTCTACCATGCACCCCGTCTCCGGTCCGGGTCCCGGGGGAACGGCGGCATGATGCGGGGGCGCAGCGACGGGGCGCGCCCTTCCGGTGGCGTATAATCCACACGCACGAGACGAAGGGGGCGAAGGGGTGACGATGGATCGGGACCTGATGGGCGCGGCCCACGAGGCGCTGCGCAGGTACTTCGGCTACGGCTCCTTCCGGCCGGGGCAGGACCGCCTGGTGGAGGCGGTCCTGTCCGGTCGGGACGCGCTGGGCGTCATGCCCACCGGAGCGGGGAAATCCATCTGCTACCAGGTTCCCGCGCTCACCCTGTCCGGGATCACCCTGGTGGTGAGCCCGCTCGTCTCGCTCATGGGCGACCAGGTCCGCGCCCTCAAGGCCGCCGGCGCCCGTCCCAGCTACCTCAACTCGTCGCTCACGCCCGGACAGCGGAACACCGTGCTCAAGCGCGCGTCGGAGGGCTGGTACCAGATCATGTACGTGGCGCCCGAGCGCCTGTCCGACCCGCGCTTCATCGCCTTCGCGCAGGCGGCGGTCGCGCCGGGCGGCGTCGGCATCCCGCTGGTCGCAGTCGATGAGGCGCACTGCGTCTCGCAGTGGGGGCAGGACTTCCGCCCCTCCTACCTGCAAATCTCCGAGTTCATAGATGCCCTGCCCGTGCGCCCGCCCCTCGCCGCCTTCACCGCCACGGCGACCGAGCGCGTGCGCGCGGACATCGTCGCGATGCTCGGGCTGCGCGATCCCGAGACGGTGGTCACGGGGTTCGACCGGGAGAACCTCTACTTCGCGGCGGAGGAGATGGGCGATAAGGCCAAGGCGGTCTGGATCCGCGACTACGCCATCTCCCACGCGGACGAGAGCGGCATCGTGTACTGCTCGACCCGCAAGGCCGTCGACGAGCTCTACCTGCAGCTCGACCGGGCGCTGGCGCCGCATGGGATCCGCGTGGGCCGCTACCACGCGGGCATGTCGGCAGACGAGCGCACCGCGAACCAGGTGGCGTTCATCGACGACGCGGCGCCGGTCATCGTGGCGACCAACGCCTTCGGGATGGGGATCGACAAGCCCAACGTCCGCTACGTCATCCACCACAACGTGCCGGAGAGCATCGAGGCCTACTACCAGGAAGCCGGCCGCGCCGGCCGCGACGGCGACCCGGCAAGCTGCTACCTTCTGTGGAACGGCAACGACTTCCGCCTGCGCCGCTTCCTCATCGACCGGGAGTACGGTGAGGGGGCTGCGGACGAGGTGCCCGACCCGGAGGCGCGCGAGCGCGCGCGGCAGAACCGCTACCGTCTGCTCACGGCCATGGAGGGGTACTGCGAGACCACGGGCTGCCTGCGCGCCTACATCCTGCGCTACTTCGGCGACGAGGGCGCCCTCGGCGTGGAGTCCCCCGCCGCCCGCGGCGCGCAGGACGGCTGCGGCAACTGCGGGAACTGCACGGGGGCGTTCGAGACGGAGGACGTGACCGAGGTCGCGCGCCAGGCGGTCCTGTTCGTCCAGGCGACGGGCGGGAGGTTCGGCCGCACCCTCGTCGCCGACGCCCTGCACGGCGCCAACACGGAGAAGATCCGCAGCCTCCATCTGGACGGGGCCGCCGGCTACGGATCGCTCGCCCACGAGCCGACCGGCCGCATCAAGGACGTGGTGTCGCAGCTCATCGGCCGCGGGTACCTGGTCCAGTCCCAGGGGCAGTTCCCGGTCGTGGGGCTCGGTCCGCGCGCCGTCGAGGTGCTCGCGGACAGCCCCGAGCACCCCTTCGAGCTCACCGTGAAGCGCCGCGCCGCCCGCCGCCGGTCGCCCGAGCGCGTCCGCCGCGCGGTGGATCTGCTGCGCGAGGAGGCGGCGGAGGAGGGCTCGGCGCGCAGCCGCCGCCCGCATGTGGGGGACGACGCGGAGCTGTTCGAGCGCCTGCGCGAGCTGCGCCGCTCCTTCGCGGCCGAGCGCCAGTGGGCCCCCTACATGATCGCCTCGGACAAGGCGCTGCGCGGCATGTGCCGCCTGCGACCGACGACCCGCGAGGAGCTGCTCGAGGTGCCGGGGATCGGCGAGCGGAAGGCGGACGAGTTCGGGGAGGCGTTCCTGAGCGAGATCGCCTCCTTCGAGGAGCTCCGTCGGTCATGACGATTGCGCCGACCCTGTCCGAGCTGCAGTTCGTCTAATTATCGACCCCCTTTGCCGACCGGGCGCGCGTCCGGATTGTCCGCCATAGGATAATCCGGTCACGCGGCAAGCGATCAGACGGAGCGCACCCCCGGAAGCGAGGTCACCATGTTCTGCAGACATTGCGGCAAGCGACTGCCCGACGACTCCAAGTTCTGCACCTACTGCGGGAAGTCCGTGGTCATCGAGGACGAGGGGGCCTCTGCGGGGCAGGCGCCCGAGCCGGCCTCGACCGAGGCCGCGCCCGCGCCCGCGACGGCGCCGGTTGAGGCTGCGCCCGCACCTGCAGCCGAAACCGCAGCTGACGTGTCCACGGACGATGCGCCCGCGGACGACCGCGGACCCGTGGCCGGTATGCCCGCGGCCGATGCATCGGAGCCCTCCGATGACGTCCCCATGGCCGATGGGACGTCCCCCATGCCTCGCGAGCCCGACCATGACGAGGCGGGGCCCGATGCGCCCACCGGGGAGAGCGCCGCGCCGGAGCCCGGGACGCCGCATGTCGGCGGCACGCCCGCCGTGGACGACGCGCTCACCGGGGAGGTCGCGGCCCAGGAGACCCCCGATTCCCCGGCAGCATCCTCCGCGGATACTGCCGCCGATGCCGAGCGCCCCGCCGCGGCGGCGGACATGCCGGCTGCCGGCGCGACGCAGCCCGCCGCCTGGACCGTGCCCGCCGACGCAGTCCCGCCTCCGGACGCCTCCGCCCCCGTCACCCCTCCCGCCGCCGCAGGGCCCTCGTCTCGCAGGCGCGCCCCGATCGTCATCGCCGCCGTCGTGGCGGCCGTGGTCGTGATCGCCATTGTGGCGGGCTTCGCCTGGCAGCGCGCCGAGGCGGAGCGCGCGGAGGCCGAGCGGGCCGAGCAGCAGGCGGAGCGGGAGCGCGAGGTGGAGCGCGTCCGGCAGGAGGCGCTGACGTCGGTCCATGCGGTGGCCATCGAGGTCGATGCGCGCGGCTGGGACACCGGCGACGGCGCGAGCCCGCTGCCCGTCGAGGTCACCGGCACCGAGGCCGCGGGCGACGAGGTGGACGAGGTCCAGTTCGTCGACAGCGACGGCGACGGCCTCGAGCTGCGCGCGGGCGACTACGAGCTCCGCGTCGCCTGCTCTCCCATCGCCGACGACGGGACCATGTACGACGCGCCATCGAGGGCCGTCGAGCTCTCGATCGACGAGGACCTGGCCGCAGGCAGGGACCTGGACCGCTCCGACGAGGTCTCCTTCGAGCTCGACGCGCTGCGCTCCGGCGTGTCCTCCGCGGACATCGAGCGCGCCTACGACTACGCCGTCGATGCGGGCTGCGACGATGCGGACGACCTGCGCGACGCCGCGCGCGAGCGCTACCTCGATGCCGACGACGGCGCCGACGACGATGTGTCCGCGAGCGATAGGTCGGACTCGTCCTCGGGCTCCTCGTCGTCTCGGGGAAACGCGGTGTCGTCCATGTACGATGACGAGTTCCTGACCATGGCGGTCCCCGACGGCTGGGAGATCAACCTGGCATCGGGTGGCGGAGACGTCTTCGCGCGCTACACGGTGTCGCTCGCCGGCGAGCAGCTGTTCACCATCGACGTGCACACGGGGAGCGTCTCGGTGACGAACACCGATATCACGGATCCCTCCGGCGTCGTCATCCTCGGCACCACGTCGGACGGGATGGCCGTCACCGCCACGCGCGGCAACGGCGACGCGGCGTACAACAACATGGCGAACATCGCGAACTGCCTCGACACGGTCCGCGTCAAATAGCGGGCGCGCCGCGACCGGCATGCGCACGGCCCCGCCCCTGCATCGCCGCGAACCGCCTCCCATCCCTCGGACTCCTATCTCCTCGTCCAAGAAACGGGGGCGGTTCGCCGTGGAGCGGGGCGGGGCCGTCCTTCTTCGCGATCGGCCCGGCTACCACCAGCTCAGGCGACCCACGTTCTCCCGGATGTGCGCGCAGCTCGCGCGGAAGCCCGCGAGCTCGTCCTCGGACAGCTCGGGCTCGAGCACCCGCTCGACGCCCGCGCGCCCGACGACGCACGGCAGGGAGGCGAACACATCGGCCTCGCCGTATTGGCCTGTGAGCAGGGACGATACCGCCAGCACGGCGTGCTCGTCGAAGAACACGGCGCGCACGATCCGCGCCGCGGCGTTCGCCACGGCGTATTCGGTGCAGTGCTTGCCGGCCATCGTCACGTAGCCCCCGCGGCGGGCGAGCTCCTCCACCTTCGCGCGGTCGAACCCGAAGCGCTCCGGGTCGGTCTCGGCGAGGCGGTCGAGGGGGATCCCCGCGATCGAGGCGGACTTCCAGGCGGCGATCTGCGAGAAGCCGTGCTCGCCGATCATGTACGCGTCGACCGATGCCGGGTCGAGCCCGCCGCACGCCAGGGAGACCTGGGTGCGCAGGCGCGCGGAGTCGAGCGCGCAGCCGCTTCCGATGATCCGCGCCGGGTCATAGCCCGTGAGGTGGGCGAACTCCAGCGCCACCACGTCGCAGGGGTTGGCGATGGACAGCCAGATGCCCTGGAAGCCCGCATCCACGATGCGCCGGGCGAACATGCGGCAGGCGTCGGTGGTGTAGAACAGCTCGCCGTCGCGGCTCTCGCTGGACCGCGCGACGCTGCCCGCCGCGTTGACGACGATGTCGCAGCCGGCGAGCTCCTCATAGCGGTCGCCGCAGGCGGAGACGCGCGCCCCGCACGGGCGGAAGGAGAGGGAGTCCCGCAGGTCCTGGACCTCGGAGGCCAGCTTTCCCGCATCGATGTCGCACAGGACGATCTCGTCGGCGAGACCCTGCGCGAGCAGGCAGTCGGCGACGTGCGCGCCGACGTGCCCCACGCCGACGATTCCGACGGTACGCGCTTGCATCATGGAGCCCTTTCTCACGGTCACGGGGATACGCCCCGATTGTAGCGCGTTACAATGGACGGACGCATCGGCCATATCCGCCCCATCGGGCGCGCACGAAGGAGCCCCGCATGCCCATCCGCATCCCCGACGCCCTGCCCGCCACCGAGACCCTCGAGGGCGAGAACATCTTCGTCATGACCGAGTATCGGGCGCTGCACCAGGACATCCGGCCGCTCCATGTGCTCATCTTGAACCTCATGCCCACCAAGATCGCCACCGAGACCCAGATCATGCGCAAGCTCTCCAACACCCCGCTGCAGATCGAGGTCGAGCTCATGCGCACCAAGAGCCACGAGGCCACCCATGTCGCGGCGAGCCATCTGGAGACGTTCTACCGCACCTTCGACGAGGTCCGCGACCGCCACTACGACGGCCTCATCATCACGGGCGCGCCGGTCGAGCAGATGCCGTTCGAGCAGGTCGATTACTGGGACGAGCTCTGCGACATCATGGCGTGGTCGACCTCGAACGTCCATTCCACGCTGCATATCTGCTGGGGGGCGCAGGCGGGGCTCTACTACCATTACGGCATCGGGAAGCACGACCTGCCCGCCAAGGCGTCCGGGGTGTTCGAGCACCGGCTCGTCAAGCCGTCCAGCCCGCTCGTCCGCGGCCTGGACGACCGGTTTTTCGCCGTGCACTCGCGCAACACCGAGGTGCGCCGCGCGGACGTGGAGGCGGTGCCCGAGCTGGAGGTCATCGCGGTCTCCGACGAGGTGGGCCTCTACATCGTGAAGTCGACGGACAGCCGCCGGTTCTTCGTGTTCGGGCATCCCGAGTACGACACGGACACCCTGCGCCAGGAATACGAGCGCGACGTCAAGCGGGGCCTCGACCCCGAGGTGCCGAGGAACTACTTCCCGGACGACGACCCCGCGCGCGAGCCGCTCAACACCTGGCGCGCGCAGGCGCAGCTCATCTACACCAACTGGCTGAACTACTACGTCTACCAGACCACGCCCTACGACATCCGCCGCGCCGGCGGCGGCGAATCATAGCGGGAAAATAGGGACAGGCACTTTTTTCCCAGTACGGGGGCCGTGTGGGAAAATAGGGACAGGCACCATTTTCCCGCTGCGCATCCCGTCACGGGAAAAAAGTGCCTGTCCCTATTTTCCCGCCGCTAGCAGATGACGATGCGCGGCAGCGTGCGGTCGTGCGCCTCGACGGGCACGGACCCGACCCGCTGCTCGGCGAAGGCGACGCCCGCGATGCGGCAATCCGGTCGGAGGAGCGGCAGGTAGCGGTCGTAGTTCCCGCCGCCGTACCCGAGGCGCCGCCCCGCGGCGTCGAACGCGACGAGCGGGATGAGGGCGAGGTCGATCTCACCGGGCGCGACGAGCGGGAAGCGCTCCGGGTCCGGTGACGACGAGGCGACCGGGCGCTCGACGAACGCGACGGAGCCCGTCCGGAGGTCGGCCTCCGCGACAAGGCGCATCACCATGCGCTGGCGCCGCCCGCCCGCTGTGTCCGGGCACCGCTCCATGCAGGGGAACGCCACGCGGGCGCCGCGGCGGTACGCGGCGTCGACGAACGCCGCGAGGTCGACCTCGGGGCCCATGGCGGCGTACACGGATATCGTCGGGCGAACGGGCAGGGTGTCGAGCTCCCGCTCCAGCCTGTGGCACAGCTCGCGGGAGCGCTCGGCCCGCTCACGGGCGGGGATGGCCTCCCGGCACGCGAGCACGATGCGCCTGAGCTCGGATTTCGCCGCCTTGCCCGCGGCTTCGGACACCCCTTCTCCCGTGAGCCCGTCCGCGGCGGCCTTCCCGGCGGCCCCGGACGCCCCGCTCCCCGTGCGCCCGCCCATCGCGGCCTCCGGCCGTGCGGCGTGCGCGCCCCGCACGGCTTCGGCGACCGGCCGATACGCTTCCACCAGGTCGTCGAGGCGCATGCGGGCGTTCGCGGGGCTCGTCGACGGCAGGGCGCACAGCTCGATCCCCCGCTGCGCCAGCAGCTCCCCGTCGAATCGGCGGCACAGCTGCGCGGCCGTGCCGCCCGTGGTGAAGACGCGCCCGATCGGGGCGGCATCGAGGATGCGCGCGAGGTCGTTGGGGACGGGGTCGGCGATGCTCGCGTCCGAGGCCCCCGCGATGGAGCAGGAGGCGAGCACGTCCCAGAGCGCGATCCCGTGCTCGAGCAGGAAGGCGGTGCGCGGCCCGTTCTCGGAGAGCGCGCGGTCGGGCAGTCCGAACAGCCGCTCCATCACGCGCCAGAAGCGGTTCTGCGGATGCCCGTAGTAGAAGCCCGCGGCGCGCGAGGCGGGCGAGGGCATCGTGCCCAGGACGAGCACGCGCGAGCCCGCGTCGAAGACCGGCTCGATGGTGTGGGTGACGCGCTGCGCCTCCATGGCCCCTCCTGTTCCCTCGGCGCGGGTGCGCCGGTTGCGGCTCCGATGCGCCCCGGGACGGCTCGGGGCGGCGTCCCGCCTGCGTGATCATGCCGGCGGGCGCTGCTCCGGTCGGGGCCGGTGACCGCACAGCCGCCCGGCGCCCCGCCCGCCGCACCGCACCGGCCCCGCGACGCCGCAGCGCCGCAGGGCCCTCGTCCGCCTATCCCAGCAGGTCGACCGGGACGAGCCCCGCCTCGCTGCGCTCGATGACCTCGCGGCCGCCGAACACGCACAGCGGCGCCTCCTCGGCCGCGCGGGCGACGTCGTCGCCCAGGGCGCGCACCTTCTCCGGCGTGGCGGCGAGGATGTCCTCGCGCATGCGCGCGCGCCAGCCGACCGGCCGCCCGGTGAAGAACTCGAGGTTCTGCCGGCGTGTGAGCGCGTAGGGCTTGAGCGGCGCGTCGTGGCCGGCCACGCTCGACACGATGAAGCCCTCGAACGCCTGCGGGTCGGGGTCGAAGCCCGACAGCCAGGCGCCCGCGCCGGCGATCCGCTCGATCGAGGGGTCGATGGCGGGGTCGCGGTAGGTGTAGAACAGCAGCTGCCGGTCGGGCACCGCGCGGAACCCGCAGCCGTAGGCGCCGCCCTTCACGCGGATCTCGTTCCACAGGTAGTCGTAGGACAGCGCGGAGGCCGCCACGCCCCAGGTGCCGTCCGTCTCGAGCCCCAGCACGCGCGGGTCGGTCGTGCGGGCGACGTAGCAGATGTCGCTCGGGATGATGAAGGCCTCGTGACGCGGCTCGGGCATGGGGACGTAGAGCTCCTTGGCGGCGGCGGTGCGCGGCGCGAGGCCCATCGTGCCGGCGGCAGCCCAGAAGCGGTCGTAGTCCTCATCGGAGCCGGTGAAGCTCATCACCGTGTCGGTCGAGGTGAAGATGCGCCCCTGCAGTTCGCGCAGCTTGCCGCACAGCTCCTCGGCGCGCTCGTCGAAGTGGTCGAGCAGGTCGCGCAGGAACCGGTAGAAGTCCACGCCCGAGAGCTTCTCGGCGACCATGCCGGCCGGCGAGACGTAGGACCAGGAGCGGTTCAGCGCCGCCTGATGCCCCGCGGTGATGAAGCCCTGCTCCATGCCGATGCGCATCTGGGTGAGGACGTCGCGGATGCGGTCGGTGTCCGTGAAGACCGTCTCGCCCCACACCTCGGCGGGGATGGTCGCGAGCGCGTCGAGCTTCTCGGACAGGGCGCCGGCGGCCACGGTCAGGACCGGTTTTGCGAGCTTCCAGTTGGGCTGCGCCATGACCTCGGGCGCGAAGGCGAGGAAGCCGAGGTTGGAACCCACGTAGCTGTCGAGCTCCGAGGCGCTGCGGCGCGCGGTGCCCAGCTGCTTCATGAGGCGGGCGAGCACCGACACGTAGGGCAGCTCGGTGTAGGCGATATGGCTGAGGTCGAAGTAGGCCAGCAGGTAGGCGAGCCGATGGGTGGGAATGCCGTGCTTCAGGCAGGGCAGCGGGGTGCGGGTGTCCAGGGTGAGGGCGGGCTCGGGGCGCGCCGGGCCGATGTCGGACACGTGCAGGCGCGGCAGGGTGGCGCGGGCCTCGGGCGTGTCCTCGGCCTCCTGCACGGCGCGCAGGGCCGCCACGTCGGCGGCGACGGCCTCGGGGTCGGGCCGCTCGGAGGGGGGCAGGCGCACGATGCTCGGGTCGTCGTCCTCGCGCGCCTCGCGCGGGACGAGCTCGACGAGCGCGCGGTGGTCGGACTCGAGCACGAGCTCGCGCAGCAGGTTCTCGAAGTAATCGCCCTCGAGCTCCCGGCGCAGCTCGGCGTAGACCGGCCCGTACTTGAGCGCGAGGGTCGCGGCGCCGTCGTCGTAGAGCCAGGTGGAGAGCATGTCGCAGGCGATGGCGACGCCGTCGGCCATGCCGTAGTCGCGCTGGCGCAGGTCGTACTCGTTGCTCGACAGGACGGCCTCCAGGCGGTCGCGCGGGATGCCCTCGTCCGCCAGACGGCGGCACTCGCCCTCGATGACCTCGCGGAAGGCGCGGGCGGCGTCGGGCTTGGCGCTCTGCAGGATGATGAGCTCGTAGGGCTGCAGGCAGGAGGCCTCGGTGTAGCTCAGGACGTTGCCTCCCAGGCCGGCGGCGAGGATGGCCTTCTTGACGGGCGCCTCGTTCGACCCGAGCAGGGCCTCGAACAGCACGTCCGCGGCGATGACGCGCTTGCGGTCGAGCGCCTGCCCGATCACGTACGCCATGCCCACCTGCGCGTTCTCGGGCGTGGTGGGCATCTCGACGCGGGCGAGGTCGCACACGGTCGGCTGCTGGGGGAGCAGCGGGTTGGGCTCGCCCGGGTGAGCCACGAGCGTGCCGGCGGCGCGCTTGGCCTCGTCGGCGGCGTCGCGCGCGGCGGCGGAGAGGTAGCGGTCGTCCAAGAAGCCGAGCACGCGATCGGGATCGAGGTCGCCGTAGAGGACGATATAGCTGTTGGCGAGGTTGTAGTGGCGCGCATGGGTGTCGAGGAAGCCCTCGTAGGTGAGCTCGGGGATGGCGCGCGGGTTGCCGCCGGACTCGCAGGCGTAGGCGGTGTCGGGGAACAGCGCGCGGCCGATGGCGTTGTCGAGGACGTCGAGCGGGTCGGACAGGGCGCCCTTCATCTCGTTGAAGACGACGCCGTTGTAGCGCAGGCCGGGGGAGGCGGCGCCGTCCGCGGTCGCGGCTCCATCGGCCTCGGTCCCGTCGGGGGTCCGCCCTGCGGCGGACGCCCCGTCGTCGTCGACGGTGCCCTCATCCGCCTGCGCGGCCACGGCCTGCCCCGCGGCGGCCACCCCCTCGTCGAGCTCGAAGTGCCAGCCCTCCTGCTCGAAGATGGCGCGCTTGGTGTAGATGGCCGGGTTCAGGACCGCGTCCATGTACACGTCCATGAGGTTCAGCAGGTCCTGTTCGTTGGTCGAGGCCACGGGGTAGACCGTCTTGTCCGGATAGGTCATGGCGTTCAGGAAGGTCTGCATGGACCCCTTGATGAGGTCCACGAACGGCTCCTTGACCGGGAACTTGGCCGAGCCGTTGAGCACCGAGTGCTCGAGGATGTGGAAGACGCCGGTGTCGTCGACGGGGGGCGTCTTGAAGGCGATGGCGAACGCCTTGTTCTCGTCCTCGCAGGCGAGGTGCACGAGGCGCGCCCCCGAGGAGGCGTGGCGCATCACGTAGGCGTCGGCGTCGAGCTCCCCGATCTCCTCGATGCGCTCGACGGTGAAGCCGTGGAGCTCGGTTCCGCGGGCGAGGCGGGCTGCCGCGCGCTCGCGGGCCGTCGGCTCGGAATCGCTGGACGTGGTCACTTCGGACATGGTCGGGTTCCTTTCAGGTTCCGTACATGAGGTTCACTTGCACCAGCTTATACCCTAACGGTTCCGGACGAGGCCGGAAGGCGGACGGGTGGGGGAGACGGCGCGGGGCGGATCGCCCGGGGCCCGCATCCCGCGCCGGCGGCGGGCACGTCCGTGCGGGTCTCCGCCGACGTGTCGACCGCGTCCGCATCCCGCGCCGTCCGCGGCGGCCGTTGGTGATGAAAATGCGGAGGAGCGCGGGCGCGGCGACGGGCCGTCGGCGGTCCGGGCGGCGTTTGCCGAGGGCGCGCTCCGGCTGGGGAAAGCGGGCGGGACCTTATGCGCCGTTTCTGCATAACGAGGGCATCAACCTGCGGAATCATGCGTTAAGGTAGGTTGCGGAAGGCGCGGCGCGCGCGGGTCGGACCCCGCGTGCGCGACGTGCGGGAACCGGGATGTGCGAAAGGTGCGGGCATGGCGGAGGTCGTCGAGAGCGTACGGGAGAAGGTGCCTGCGGGCAAGGACGCGGCGAGCCGTGCGGCGCGACGCGCGTGGCGCGAGCGCCTGAACAACGCGGCGTCCCGCAAGCTTCTCATCGGCGCGGGGGCGGCCCTGCTGGGCGGTGCGTTCTGGGGGTTCTCCGGCACCGCGGCGAGCGCCCTGTTCGACGTCTACCACGTGGACACGATGTGGCTCATGAGCGTGCGCCAGCTCATCGCGGGCGCGCTGTTCATGGTGCTGATCCTGCTGTTCGACCGCAAGCGCTTCGTGAAGCTGTGGACCACTAGGGAGCACCGCCGCACGCAGCTCGTCTTCACGTTCTTCGGCCTGCTCGCCAACCAGTTCTTCTACCTCAACGCCGTGCGCCTCACCAACGCGGGCACGGCGACGGTGCTGCAGTGCCTGCAGCTGATCTTCATCATGGCCTATACCTGCGTGAGCGCGCATCGCCGGCCGCGCAAGCGCGAGATCGCCGGGCTCATCATGGCGTTCGCGGGCACGGTGCTCATCTCCACGGGCGGCGACCTCACGCGGCTGTCCATCCCGCCGCTGGGCCTGGCCATGGGCCTGCTCACCGCGCTCGGGGCGGCACTGATCACCATCCTGCCCGTGAAGATCTTGCCGGTGTACGGGTCCACCATCGTGACCGGTTCGGCGATGTTCCTCTCGGGTATCGTGACCTCGGTGTTCGTCCATCCGTGGAACAACATGCCGGCGCTCGACGCGGCGGGTTGGGAGACGCTCGCGGTGTTCGTGCTCGTCGGCTCCTTCCTGGCGTACCTGCTCTACATGCAGGGCGTGAAGGACATCGGCAGTATGCGCGCGGGCCTCATCGGCACGGTGGAGCCCGTGTCCGCGACGGTGACGAGCGCCATCGTGCTGGGCACGGCGTTCGCCGGGACGGACCTGGCGGGCTTCGCGCTCATCATCGGGATGATGTTCCTGACGGTGTAGCCGCTCAGCTCCGCTGCGCCCTGGGATCCGGAGTCTCGGAGTCCGCGGGGGAGGCCGGATCCCCCTCATGGGCGAACGCCTGCGCGAGCCGCAGGGATTTCCTGCTGATCGAGCCCTCCGCGAGGGGGATCAGGCAACGCGCGCCCTCGGGGGTGGACGCGAGCCGGATCATGCGGCTGTGCAGCGTGTCGGGGATGGCGCTTCGCTCGTAGGAGGCGTATGTCTGCTCGCCGAAGCCCAGGTAGCGGCTGAACTCGCGCAACGACATGCCGTAACGCGCGCGGATGTGCTTGATCTGCTGCCGCGTGGGGATGCCGTGGAGATGCCGGTAGGCCTCGTCCGCGCGCTCGAAGTTCCGCTGATCGATGCGCGAGTCGCCGATGACGTCCCCGCATCTCGGGCAGACGGCGACCGTTGCCTGGAAAAAGACCTCTTCGCCGTTGATCGGGAGGCTCTCGCGTCGCTCTTCCAGTTGGGCGCACACGGGTGCGTCACATCGAGGGCAGTAGGTGTCATAGCAGTTCGAATCCATCGGTGCTCCTCTTGGTCTCATACGGTTTGATGGAGAGGCATTTACAGCGGCGGGCGCGGGTGCTGACTGAGATCTTGAGATACAGCGCGCGTTCCTCCCAGAATGCTCGGAACTCCGCGACGGTCCAGAGCTCGGCGCGCGAGGGGTCGCGATCGGGTTCCGGTCCGTCGAAGCAACCGCGGGGACGCAGCGTGAGGATCAGCGTCTCAAGATCGAGCGGCGTCATGTCGGATGCGCGCATGAACCGCTCGATCGATGCTCGGGGAACGATGATGACGCCGCGCTCACGCACGTATCTCCGCGCGAGTTCCAAGAACAGCTCAATCGATGCTTCCGGTTTCAATGGTATCACCTCTCCGAGATTTGTGTACTTATAAAATTACAATTAGGTCGGTTTACCGAGGATTTGGGAGACCGGTCGAAGCGGGTGGAAGCGGCAGGTCGTTGATGGTGGGACGGGGCCGGCGGGTTATGGGGATCGGGGACGGAAGCAACGGCCCATCGGACGCTGGCAGTGGGAGTTTCCTGAAGCCACCCGGTCTACGAAGGGGCGGTGAGGGATGGCGCGGATCATATCCGCTTCCGCCCGTCATCGGTCATGCAGCTGCTGACCGGGAGCCTGTGCGTATACATGCAGAGTCCGGTCGAAACCCGAACATCGATGCCACGCGCTCGTTCGATCTGTCGTATCGGCGCGCCGCATGCACGCAGGGCCCGAGGCAATGCAATGAGAACGTAAAGAATCCGTGCAGGGAGCATGGAGGGGGAGCCCACAAACGTGTGGCTTTCGTGGCGGCGGGGGGTGTGTCTCAAAAGTGTCTGCCGGCAAAACCGGAGGTAGCGGCAAATGCCCTGATGACGCGGGCACGGTCGTTACATGGGAGCCGTCGCTTCTTACGGGCGTTCCACGTTTGCGCAACACGAATGATATAGTGGGGAGCGTTCCAGATACGTTTCCATAGCGTGACGGAACGCGTCGCACCAAGCCGCGTCGAGAGGCGGGGTGCGGCGGACATATCCGCATGGACGGGCAATCGTCGCTGAGAGCGCGTTGGTTGGACCATGGGAGACCGATATGCCGGTGGACGGCTTCCGCAAGGGGGTTGTATCGACTGGTGGCTGCGAATCGCGGCGCCGTGGGCGCCTGCGAACGCATGCCGTCGTGGCGCTGTGCCCGTTCGAGGGAGGGTCGTGTGGGGCCCGCCCTCGGCGAACGCATGGCGCTTCGGCGTGTCGGTTTTCCGTGAGGCGCGCGGTCGCGCATGAGGAGCGCCCGGACAACACGCTTTGGGGAGTCGGGCGGCTGGTGAACATGTACGTGCTGCAGGTACCCGGCGGGCGCGAGCGCGCGACGTGCGACCTGCTCCAGAAGATGCTGGGCGATGAGCTCGTGGGAGAGTGCTTCGTCCCGCTGTTCGAGTCGATGCGCCGCGTGCGCGGGGAGTGGCACCGCGAGCAGCGGCGGCTTTTCCCGGGGTATGTGTTCCTGACCACGCCGGATATCGTGCGCGTGGTGCAGCGTCTGCGCGAGCTGCCGTTCTTCGCGCGGGTGATCGGCGGGCATGACGAGCGCTACGTGCCGCTGTCCGCCGAGGAGGTCGCCTGGCTGCAGGCGCTCACGAACGTGGAGACCCACACGGTGGAGTTCTCGCAGGGCGTGATCGAGGGCGACGAGGTCAAGGTCGTCAAGGGCCCGCTTCGGGGCCAGGAGGCGAAGATCCGGAAGATCGACCGCCATAAGCGGCTGGCCTTTCTGGAGATGCATATGTTCGGCCGGACGAAGGTCGTCAAGGTCGGGTTGGAAATCGTAAGCAAGCGGTGATCGCCGCGAGTCGGGGTCGGGCGCCGGGAGGCGTCCGATGTGGTGAAGATGGCTGAAGAGAATATGAAATGGGACGCTGTTGCGGAAGCGTGCGCTTCCGGATGTGTAGAAGCTGGCATTTCGGTCGTTTCCAAGAGGTCGGGTGAGTAGCGTCATGCGTATGAAGTCAGGCTGCAAGGGCAAGCTCGTGCGCGCGGTGCCCTACGCCGTCCTGGACGTGGCCGCGGTCTTCGTCGCCTACCTGGTGAGCTCGTGGGGCGTCGTCTCCGGCGGGCTGGCGCCCGCGGGCCTCCCGCCCTTCCTCCTGCTGGCGTTCCTCGCTGCCGTGGACGTCGCCGTGTTCGCGGCGGCGCACATGTACAGCAACCTGTGGGAGTACGCGAGCATCACCGAGGCGGTGCGCATCGTCGGGGCGACGCTCGCCGGGTCGGTCGCCGGCGACGTCGCGGCCCTGCTGCTGTTCGGGTTCCACATGCCGCTCGGCGTCTACGTGAGCGCGTGGGCCATCCTGCTCATCCTGACCGGCTCGAGCCGCCTGCTCGTGCGCCTCGCGTCGGGGCGCAAGGGCTGGCGCCTGTTCGGCGCCTCGTCCGAGGGGCTTCCCCGCTCCCTGGTCGTCGGCGCGGGCGAGACGGGCTCGCTCGTGGTCAAGCGGATGCTCAACTGCAGCCCCGACACGCACGGGTCGCCCATCGCGATCGTGGACGACGACCCGAGGAAGGTGGGGAGCTACGTGCACGGCGTGCGCGTGGAGGGCACGGTGGACGACATCGCCGCCCTCGTCGCCCGCCACACGATCGAGCAGATCGTGGTCGCCGTCCCCAGCGCGACGCGCGCCGAGCGCGAGCGCATCTACGACGTCTGCATAGCGACCGGTGTCAGGACCGTCACCGTGCCCAGCTTGAGCAGCACCCCGATCGACAAGCGCGGCCGCGTGGTCGTGCGCGACGTGGAGATCTCGGACCTGCTCGCCCGCGACGAGGTCGAGCTCGACCTCTCCCGCATGGGCTACGTGACGGGCAAGCGCGTGCTCGTGACGGGCGGCGGCGGGTCCATCGGCGGCGAGCTGGTGCGCCAGTTGCTACCTGCCAAGCCCGCGGAGATCGTGCTGTTCGACGTCTACGAGAACACGACCTACGAGCTGTACCACGAGCTCCGGAGGAGTGCCGAGCGACAAGGCGTGAGGCTCTCGGTGGAGATCGGCTCCATCACGCACCTGCCCGCCCTCGAGAGGCTGTTCGGGAAGCACGACCCGCAGGTCGTGTTCCACGCCGCGGCGCACAAGCACGTCCCGCTCATGGAGGCCAGCCCGCGCGAGGCCGTCGAGAACAACGTGTTCGGGACCCTGAACGTCTGCCGCATGGCGCACGAGCGCGGATGCAGCCACTTCATCCTGATCTCCACGGACAAGGCGGTCAACCCCACCAACGTGATGGGCGCGACCAAGCGCATGTGCGAGCTCATCGTGCAGTACTACGCGAGCGTGTCGAGGACCGTGTTCGCGGCGGTGCGCTTCGGCAACGTGCTCGGCAGCCACGGCAGCGTGATCCCGCTGTTCAAGCGCCAGCTCAGGGAGGGCGGCCCCATCACGGTCACCAGCCGGGGCATCACGCGCTACTTCATGACGATCCCCGAGGCGTCGAGGCTCGTGATCACCGCCGGCGCGCTGGCGCGCGGCGGCGAGATCTTCATACTGGACATGGGCGAGCCTGTGCGCATCTGGGACCTCGCGGAGAACCTCGTGAGGCTCTCCGGCCTGGTGCCCGGGCGCGACGTCGACATCGTCGAGACGGGGCTGCGACCCGGCGAGAAGATGTACGAGGAGCTGCTCATGGACGAGGACGAGCCGCTCCCGACCGACGTCGCCGACATCACGGTGAGCCGCGCCGCGCCGCCCGACCTCGCGACCGTCCGGGCGAAGCTCGACGAGCTCGAGGCGCACCTGGGCGACGGGGACCGCGAGGTCAAGCTCGCGCTGGCCGCCGCCGTGCCGACGTACCACCCTGATCTGGGTGAGTAGCCGATGGGCGAGACGACGATGTACTCGAGCATCGAAGACGCGATTTCCGCTGGGGTTCCCATCGAGGATGCGCCAAGGGTCTACGCGCTGACGAATGTTCCCGAGGAACTCAATGAAGAACTCGACCTTCACGGTAGGTTCGCGTATCGATTCGTCAAACGGGCGTTTGATATTGTTTCAAGTGCTTGTGGAATTGCCGTTCTATCTCCGGTGATTTTGGGAACGGCCCTTGCAGTGAAACTGACAAGTCCCGGGCCCGTGCTGTTCGGTCAGCAGCGCGTCGGACGGGGGAAGCGGCTGTTCCGCATTTACAAATTCCGTACGATGCGGACCGATACCCCGGACCTCCCCAGTCACATGATCGATGCGAACGATTGGCTTACCCCCATCGGCGCGGTGCTCAGGCGTTTCAGTTTAGATGAGCTGCCTCAGCTGTGGAACATCCTTATAGGCGATATGTCCGTTGTTGGGCCGCGCCCGGCGCTGTGGAGCCAGTTCAATCTGGTCGCCGCGCGCGACGAGGTGGGCGCCAATGATGTGCGGCCCGGGCTGACCGGATGGGCGCAGATCAACGGACGCGACGAGATCTCAATCGAGGAGAAGGTCTCCCTCGATGGCGAATACGTTCGTAGGCGCGCTGTCTTGTTCGATATCAAATGCTTTATCGGAACGTTCTCGAAGCTCTCCGGATCAGAGGTCGTTGAGGTCGAAGTGCCCGAGCCTGTCGGAAAGGGGGGCGAGGAGACCGAATGAAGCGTGTTCTGATAACTGGGGCCGGAAGCTATGTCGGCGGTTGGGTTCGTCGCAGACTCGAGCGCGAGCCCGGTCGTTTCTTCGTCGAGGAGCTGGACGTCCAGGATGATGCTTGGCGGGAGTTCGATTTCTCGGGCTTCGACGTGGTATACCATGTCGCGGGAATCGCGCACGTGTCCACCGATCCCTCGATGGAGGATCTGTATTACCGGGTCAACCGCGATCTTGCCATCGAAGTGGCGAGGCACGCGAAGTCCGCCGAGGTTGGACAGTTTGTGTTCATGAGCAGCTCGATTGTTTATGGGGACAGCGATGTACTCGATGCCGGTCCTATTACCGCCGACACGCCCGCGAATCCTGCGAACTTCTATGGTCGCAGCAAGCTCGAAGCTGAGAAGGGGCTTGAGAGGCTCGCCTCCGAGGATTTCAAGGTCGCTGTACTGCGCTGTCCGATGATTTACGGGCCCGGCTGCAAGGGGAACTTTCCCCAACTTGCGAAGATTGCCCGGAAGTTCCCGGTGTTTCCCTCTTTGGAGAACCGCAGATCGGTGCTGTATGTTGAGAACCTCGCTGAATTCATCGTCCAAATCATCGACCACGGGATGTCTGGTATGTTTTGGCCGCAGAACAGGGAGTATATGCCCACCTCACATGCCGTTTCCGAGCTTGCGCGCGCGCAGGGACGGCACGTTCACCTGACAGGACTATTGAACCCGCTTGCCAAGTTCGCTTGCAGGCATGTGGGCGCCGCGCGCAAAGCGTTTGGAAGCCTGTACTACGACATGGCGCTGTCTGAGTGTGGATTCGATTATTGCGAGTTTTCGTTTCCGGAATCCATCGAGCGCTACTGCGACGGATTGGGTGATGCGTCGTGAAGGTGATGTTCATTACTGCGGCCACGTTTACGATTCCGTGGTTTCGAGAGGACATGCTTCGAGAATTCAGCAAACGTGCCGATGAGGTCATTGTTCTTGGAAACGAAGATGACCCGAAATGGAAGCCGTATTTCCAAGACTTAGGCGTTCGTTATCGCACGTATCCTGTGTCGAGAAACGGCCTTAACCCTTTGCACGACATAAAGACATATCGCGCTCTGAAACGCATTCTTACGGAAGAACGTCCAGACAAAGTGCTTACCAATTTTGTAAAGGCAAATGTGTACGGTTGCATTGCAGCTCACAGGTTAGGGATTCGCGACATATACGTCATGATGGGCGGACTTGGGTCTGTTTTCCATGGGGATGATATAAAGTCTCGTTTGACGCGATTATTTGTTTCGGCGGAGTATCGGGCTTCGTTGAAGCATGCAAAACGGATCTTCTTTCAAAATGATGAAGATTCGCAGCTTCTTGTCAGTTTGGGCGCTGTGAAGGACGAGCAAGTGATTCGAATTAACGGGTCCGGTGTGAATCTCGAACAGTTTAGGCATGAACCGCTGCCCGATCAGATATCTTTTATTTTCATCGGGAGGCTTGTGAGGGGAAAGGGCGTTCTCGACTACCTCGACGCTGCTCGAATTGTGAAAAGCAAGCACCCTGAAGTGAGATTTGATCTTGTCGGACCTTATGACACTAATCCCACTGGGCTCAAACCCGAAGACATCCAGCCGTATATCGATGATGGAACCGTTGTCTATTATGGCGAGCAGAAGGATGTTCGCCCGTTTTTAAAGAACGCTTCGGTTTTCGTTTTACCAAGCTATTACGGGGAAGGCACGCCGAAAAGCGCACTTGAGGCTCTGGCAACCGGCAGGCCTCTTATTGTTGCGGACGCTGTTGGTTGTCGTGAGGTGGTTCGCGACGGTGGGAACGGATTTCTCGTGCCGCCGCAAAGCCCAGAGGCCATCGTTCGCGTAATGAATCGTCTGCTTGAAGAGCACGAACTTATCGAACGAACAGGATGGTCAAGCCGACGCATGGCCGAAGAGGTTTTCGACGTACGAGCTGTTAACGAGACAGTCTGTCGGACGATGGGAATCTGATACATGCTCTTTAATTATAAACGTATCATCAAAAGCCGCAGGGCAAGGCAACATTTATTGCGACTATTTGATTGGGTGCCGGATAGAATTATGGTCTCCCTGCAATATCGCATGAAGACCGGAAGACGGCCCGATCTCAAAAACCCTCAGCGTTTCACAGAAAAGCTTCAGTGGCTCAAGCTGAACTACCGCAATTCTTTGATGCAACAGTGTGCAAACAAGGTGGATGTGCGCTCGTACGTTGCTTCCTGCGGTCTTGAATATATTCTCGTTCCATTGCTTGGTGTGTATGACTCACCGCAAGAGATTGATTTCGACGCGCTCCCCGAGCGGTTTGTACTTAAAGATTCCCTCGGCGGCGGTGGTAATGACGTGATTATTTGCTCTGATAAAAGATCTTTCCGAAAAACAGAGGCGTGCGAGCAGATGAGTCGCTGGGTTACATCTGGAACTCATAGGCGGCATCCAGGTCGGGAGTGGGTGTATGACACCTCAGGGTCCTCGCGTATCCTCTGTGAGTCATATATTGAGGCGGACGATGGTTCCTCTCTGATGGAGTACAAGTTCTTTTGCTCTTATGGAGAGCCTTCGTTTTTGTACGTCTTGGCTGATCGCGTTCTAGGAAAGAGTGTCTCCCTTGGCATATATGAAGCTGAGGGTTTTCGCAAGGTCGATGCATATCGTGTGGACGAGAATCGCTTGGAGCGGCGCATTCCAATTCCTCCAAACTATCAGTTGATGCTTGAAATAGCAAAAGTGCTCTCTGCCCCCTTTCCATCGGTCCGAGTTGATCTTTACGATTTGGGAGAGCAGGGCGGCGTCAGGTTTGGAGAGCTTACTTTTTTTGATGGGAGCGGTTACTTCTCGTATGATCCCGACTCGTTTGATTTCGATATTGGCTCTACTGTCAAGTTGGATGGGAGGGATGGTTGATGGGGCTGGTGCATATAGAGCAGATGGACGATGCGCTCTATCCCTCGGATTGGAATCCTGATGAGGCGTATCCCGAGTATCCTTTTCACGGTGCGTTGAGTCAGAAAAATGATGTGTACCGAATGGTGCGAGCGAGTTTAAAGGGACTCGGACTTGATTCGATAAACTATGGAGCGCCATGCTGGAATCCGATTGGCGACTTGGTGAAACCGGGGCAGACAATTCTTATAAAACCTAATTGGGTCATCGATGTGAATAGGGCTCATCCGGGTAGTCAGAGTGGGATGGAATGCTTGGTTACCCATCCCTCTATTATTCGAGCGGTTTGCGATTATTGTTTAATTGCTCTTAAGGGCAAGGGGCGTATCGTAATTGGAGATGCCCCGGTGCAGGACTGCAACCTTGATGCCCTCTTTGATGTGATGGGCTATCCTAGGCTGCTACAATTCTATAAAGGTCTCGGATATCAGAATATCTCGTTCGAGGATTTTCGAGCATATCGATCCCATATGAACCGTATGCGAGTCATTGATGGCCGTGTTTCAGTGAATGAGGGCGTTGAGATTGATCTTGGAGAGAATTCTGCGCAACGTGATGATCTAAACGGGCATTATGTACAAGTTGCGAACTACGATCGTCGGATCACAACAGCCTACCATTCGGCAGGAAGGCACGTCTATTCGATTTCTAAAGCAGCGCTTGATGCCGATTTAGTCATAAACCTTCCCAAGCCAAAGAGCCATAGGTTGGCAGGAATGACCGGGGCCATGAAGAACCTCATTGGAATCGCGTGCGATAAGGAAACGCTACCTCATCGAATGAGTGGTGATTCTATTTCAGGAGGAGATTCCTATCGTGAAGCTAGCTGGATGAAACGTTGTGCCGATTGGGGTCTTAACAAAAAGACTTATTATGAACATGATGGAAAGATAATTCGAGCAACGCTTGTCTGGCTATGGGCCGGCTTATTCTGTGTCCTGTCTAAACGCTTTGCCCCTGATTCTTTTTTATTGGGTTCTTGGTACGGTAACGATACCATTTGGCGTACCGTGGTCGATCTTGTGCACATTATGACCTATGCGGACAAAGAAGGTGTCGTTACAGCGTCGCCCTGTCGACGTTTCCTCACAGTGGCCGATATGGTTGTTGTTGGCGAGGGGAACGGTCCCCTACGTCCCGATCCGAAGAAAGTGGGTGCAATCGTAACGGGTGAAAGTTTGCAGGAGGTTGACGCGGTTCTTTGTAAGATGATGGGCTTTCCCTTGGAAGCAATTCCGTTAATGCGAAATGTATGCTCTGGTTTGACGTCGCTGGCCTATGAGGAGCCGGTTGTTGCACTGGGTTCGGTGGGTGAATCAGCTTTTCTTTCGCACATTGACTTGCCTGCGTCGTGGAAAATTACGCCCCATCCAAATTGGATTGAAGCTCTCGCAGACGGCAAATCGAGTGGATAAGAACCGATATACCTAATCAATAAGCTATAGCTTATGTAAATTGCATTAGCTCCATTTTTTATGTCGCGAAAATAATATCAACAGTTCAGACAATGGAAGAGCTCAATGGTGAGTGAAAGCGTTCCCTTAGTTTCAGTCATAATCCCTGCGTATAATGCAGAAACAACTATTGGCAGCACATTAAAGAGCCTAATTAATCAGACATATAATAAACTTGAAATACTAGTCATAGATGACGGCTCCTCGGATAAGACAGCGGAAGTTGTCGAGGATTACATTGCTACGGATTCTAGAGTGAATCTAAAAAGAAGAGATAACGGTGGCGCAGGTGCCGCTCGAAATGCAGGCCTTGAAATGGTGACGGGTGATTACGTCACCTTCGTTGACAGTGATGATCTTTTGAATCAGTTTGCGATTGAGGTGCTCGTATCTATCTCTACGGATTGCAATGCGGACATTGCTATAGGAAAGCATCAAAGATTCATTTCCAATATCCAAGAGCCTGACTTGTCGACGCAAGTTGATTGGGAGGGGCTAGTGACTGTTGTTGCGGCGGGTACGGCTATCGAATCGATTTTATACAAAATGGAACACGAAGGTGTTTGCGGAAACCTTTATAGAACTGATTTACTTAGAGGTCTTTCATTTCCGCCAATTCGGGTTTACGAAGATGCCTGCTTCAATCTTTCGGCTTTATCAAATGCGAAAAAATGCGCTCTGCTGCGTAAGCCACTTTACTGGTATCGCCAGAGGGACGAGTCACTTACTCATACATATTCTCCGAACTTTGAGCAGGGGCTGCTTTCGGGTTATCGAGCTATTCTGTCTGATGTCTCGAGGCGTTCCCTCATTTCCGCGAAAGCAATTTCCTTTTCGTTGTTTTGCTATGCTTCGAATCTGCTTTGGAGAATTGACTCAAACTCTGAAAGTAGGGAACTGTGGGACACAATCAAGAAGACGCGCTTTTCGACCATTTTTGACAATCACGCTAGCGCTAAATATAGAGTAGCGGCGATATGCTCACTGCTGGGGTGGAGAGGATTCAAGGTGATTGGTGAGCGCGCTCTGCGTATTCAAAGGGTAGAAAAGTGATATACGTTACAAGTTTTGCTCTGGCCGTTTTGCTTGTAAAGCTGTCAGACAACAGCATAAACCTGAAGTCTGATTTAGAGCGCAGAATATCGGTCATGCTTTATTTCTTCGCCGCATTACTACTTGCTCTTATTATGGGGTTTCGTTATGGGATTGGTACCGATTACTTTCAGTATATGTCCGCATTTACATGGGGAGGAGACGAGTTCAGAGGCCTGCTTCTGAATGTCATCCGAGATCTATTTGTTCAGAATGGTGTGGGGTTCGATTCTTTTATTCTCTCTTCTTCGTTCTTTATCGTCGGTTGCTTCGCATATGCGATTTGGAATAGATCTACATATCACGCCCAGTCGATTGCAGTTTACCTCCTGTGCGGGTTTTATTTCACAGCCTTTAATGGAATTAGACAGGCCATCGCAATCTCACTCGTCTTCTTTGGATTAACCTACTTAGACAATAAAAAGATTGGGCGCTATCTAATTATACTTATTATTGCATTTTTGTTTCATTCTTCTGCAGCAGTTGCTGTTATCTTGATCCCGTGCAGATTTATTATGTTGACGAGAAAGCGATTACTCGGATTGCTTGTGGCCTGTTGCGTAATTGGGCTGTGCGCGGCGGGAGCAATATTTGCTTTAGCCCAATTTACTGAGTACAGCTATTATCTTGACTATGATAAATTCCTAGGAGGAAATATATCACTAGCTGATACGGCACTCATCTTATTCAGCCTGGCTCTTTGCTATCGTGCGCTGCCGACATCTCCTAAGGATGAAAGCGCTGATTTATTTAACTTACGCGTTTGGATGCTGGTCATTGCATTTCTATTCTGCGTTCTTTCTTCTCAGCAGTTTATTTTTTCTCGTTTTGTCGGATTGTTTAGCATCGCGATGATTGACCTGAATCCATCTGTTCTCGATATTTGGAATAAGGATAAAAACGGCTGGCCCGTTGTTTATTTATATTGGATTCTACTATTAACATCTTGCTATCTTCGTTATTGGGTTTTGGGGATTGATGAGGTAGTTCCCTATCAAACCTTTTTATTTCGGTAGAAGCATTTCGATACATTGATCTAGGCCAACATAGGGGGTAAGTCGATGACCAGGAATAAGGTGGGCATTGTTACATTATATGGTCAAAACAACTACGGGAATCGTCTGCAAAACTATGCTACGGTAAAGTCAATTAACGCTTTAGGCTATTCTGCCGAATCGCTAGTATTGACCAGAGGATCAATGCTTCAGCAACTGAAGTCGTTTGTGAAAAATCATTTTCTTGCGATAAAACACGCAGGTGAAGTTACTAATAATAAGGCTAGATTGGATGCTTTCCACAGCTTTTCTAGCAACATTCCAACTCGAATTGTTGACAGTGTTAATGGTCTAGATAGGGAGTATCGCTATTTCTCTGTTGGAAGTGACCAAGTATGGAATCCAAGATATATAAAAGGTATGGAAAAATGGTTCTATCTACAATTTTGTAAACCTAAACAGAGGATTGCATTATCTCCGAGCATAGGTCTCGATGATTTGAATCCAGCCCAATGTAAATCCCTTTCGGACGGAATTAGAGATTTTCCTCGCTTGTCAATTAGAGAACATAGAGGAGCAGAGTTGATAGCCAAATGTGCGGGCAGGAATGCTACTGTTTTGTGTGATCCAACCCTGACGGTTTCCAGCGATGAATGGGATGCTTTATCAAATAATAGATTAACTCCCAGCGAGCCTTATGTATTTGCATATGTGCTTGGCGACACAGGCTCAATTGCAAATGTACTAGAAACCGTTACAAGGAGAGGTATTATTCCAGTTATTTCGCTTTCAGATCGAGCGACAATTAGAGAATTGCCTGCAGGTCCTGCAGAGTTCGTCTCACTTATTGAAAATGCAAAACATGTGGTTACGGATTCTTTTCATGCAGCGGTATTCGCTGCAATCTTTCAAAAGCCTCTTACTGTTGTTAAACGAGATGGAGGAGCAGATATGTTCTCTCGATTGGATACCTTATCTATGATGCTGGATATCAGAAATAAGATTTTTGGTTCCGCGGAGTTTGATTATGCTTATGCGGGAGACTATGTAGACACTTCAAATCGAATTGAGCTTGAACGTCACAAATTCATGGCATATCTCTCGTCCTGCCTAGAATTGGATGAAATCTAGCGTTTACGGGAAGTTTGATTCAGGCATAAGATTATTGTTTCAGTTTATATTGCTGGGTCAAGTATCAATACTAATTCTCATTCTGATATAGAATCTCGAAGCAATTGGATATTAGTTATGGTAAGTGAACCATTGAACCTTATGGCAAGCGTTTGCGTAAAACTACTTGGAGAGAACCAGGGATTATCGCTGGTTGATCGTATTGGAAATGTTGCGAGAAGAGCAATTGGTAAGCAACCGGTCGTGTATGACTATCTATTTTGGCCTAAGGGTCTACTTTCTCTCGGCCTATCGGAGTTTATAAATTGGGAGGAAGGAACTAGAGGTCTGCCAAGTGAGTTCTCCACAAATATAGGTGGTAATGCGTTATCCGCATTGCAGGCCTACTTTGATAAGTGGCTAGAAAAGAAAGGCCATTCCGTCAAAAAAATAGATGACGCAGTCGCTGGTAAAGCATTGATCAAGTTGTTTTACCTCACGGGTGATACAAAATATCTCAAGGGAATTGAAGCCATATACGATTATATTGCAGGCCTTCCTTCAGATATTGGTGGTGCTTTTGAATATCAGTCAACAAAATGTGTTTTCGCTGATGGAGCAGGTCAAACCGCAATGTTTCTATCCGAGTATTCTCGGTTAATGGGGGATCATGAGGCATATCAACTCGGCATGAAACAGATTCGTCGGTATCTAGATATTGCATCGGATTATAAGTCAAAACTGCCCTATCACGCCTACAGGTGTATAGATAACAATACGCGGGTTGAGAAACTTGGTATTGTTGGATGGGGCAGAGCTGTGGGATGGCTGTTAATGGGGGCTAGTCAATACCCGGAGTTGCGCGATTATGCAGTTCCTTTGTTCGATTTAGCCGCTGAATGCCAGAGGGGTGACGGCTTAATCCCTTGGTGCTTGTCAACCGTTGAGGGGCCTACGGATACGTCGGCTACTGCAATGATTATGTATGCGGCAATTGAGTCGGGGTATATCGATCAAACTTTCCTTTCGAAGGCAAAGTGTGGCCTGATGAAGAGCATGGACGAAATGGGAAGAGTGCAAGGGGCTCAAGCAGAGTGCATCGGAATCGGGCTATATCCTCAACAATACGGCCACTATTCATTTGGTCAAGGTGCCGCTCTTGCCGCCTTGTCGCGTTATCATATTGTTGGGCGAGATATTAGTCATCGTTGATTAGAGCTTATAAACATGAACAAATATAAAGAACTATTTGTTAATACATTATATTTTCTTCTAAATACATTTGCGACAAAACTAATATCGTTCATCCTTGTACCTTTATATACGTCATCTATGTCGGCGGCAGATTATGGGTTAACTGATATGTCGCAAACAGTCATTTCACTATTAACTCCCCTTGTAACATTAAATATATCTGAAGCAGTATTGCGGTTTATTCTGGAAGATAAAGATAATACTAATAAGTATATCTGTATCTCCCTAGCAATGACTTTGTTCTCAGTGCTAATAGTTGCTCTGCTCGGACCGCTTTTTAATGTTGATGCATTTGGCGGCTTAGGCTCATATCATGCATGGTTTGTGCTCGCTTACGCTTCAAATGCCTTGTTTTTGTTATGCGGCAATGTGGCTCGTGCAGTCGGAGAGATTAGGCTCACCCCAATTTGTGCAGCTGTCGCATCCTTGGTAACACTTATTTTCACGTTCTTGTTTGTATGGATTGGCCAGTTCGATATCGTTGAATATTATATCTCCATTATTATCGGACCCTCTGTTGGAGTTCTATTATATTTATCCATTGGAAAACAGCTGAATATGGCTCTTCACGGGTTAGCTGAAGTTGCAGAATTATCTCGTAGGGAGCTTCAGCCTACTTTATTGCCTCTGCTTCGATATGCTCTACCCCTGATTCCGAATTCGTTGTTTTGGTGGATGGGAACAAGCATTAATAGGTTGTTCATAACTGGACAGATCGGGATTGCTGCCTCTGGATTGTTTTCTGCTGCCGGTAAAATTCCTAGTCTGATTAATACAGCATACTCTGTTTTTCAGCAGGCTTGGCAGCTGTCGGCTTACAAAGAGAGCGGGCGTTCGAAGACACCTTCTTTCTATTCTGCTGTATTCCGTGCCGTTCAGGCAGGCTTAACCCTGCTCTGTGGGTTAATCTCGGTATTATCGCCTTGGTTCGCATCTGTTCTGCTCAAAGGCGAGACCTTTTCGGCTTGGCCAATGATACCGATGCTTTTGTTGGCAAATACAATGAGCATGCTTAGCATGTTCTTTGGAACAGTCTATACAAGTACGATGAATACAGGTTTTATTATGCGCTCGACACTGTACGGAGCAGTGGCCTGCACTGTTATGACTCCATTGTGTATCACGCAAAATGGGTTGTATGGAGCTTGTTTTGCATCTGTGGTGAGCCAAGGTCTCGTATTGATTTTACGCGGTGTCGATTCAAAAAAGTATTTATCTTTTGATGCTGGATGGAGAAGACTTGCTCCTTCGCTGGGGATTTTATTTATCCAGTCAATGCTAGTTGCACTCAGGCCAACAGGATGGGACAGATTGTCAATTCTTTGTTTTATCGCAATCGTTATTATACAGATGCCATCACTAATCTATCTACTTAGCAGGCTTGTTGGGGTAACGAAGTCCTATCTTAAGACTCGCAATAGCTAGCTCTCGTTTGTCATAGTGAACGCTATAAGTGCTTGATAATTAGAAGATGGTTCAATGCAAATTAGTCCGCCAGTCATCGTCCTTGGCACTATTGGGGTGATGGCGTGTATCTCAGAACGGAGTTTGAAAAATGAGTGCCTGCGCTTTCGTTACCGGTGCCGCCGGGTTCATCGGGGCGTTTCTTTCGGCGCGACTCGTCCGCGAGGGCTGGGAGGTCGTCGGCCTTGACAACGTGAACAGCTACTACGACCCCGGCATCAAGGAGGAGCGCCTCTGGATGCTGCGGGAGGCCGATGCGGAGGGGCGCTTCACCTTCGTGCGCGGCGACCTCGCCGACGCGGCGCTGATCGAGCGGCTGTTCGCCGAGAACTCGTTCGACGTCGTGGTGAACCTCGCCGCGCAGGCGGGCGTGCGCTACTCGATCGAGAACCCGAGGGCCTACGTCGAGTCGAACCTCGTCGGCTTCTTCAACGTGCTCGAGGCCTGCCGGCACCACCCCGTGGGGCACCTGGTGTACGCGAGCTCTTCGTCGGTGTACGGGGGCAACGAGAAGGTTCCCTTCTCCGAGGAGGACCGCGTGGACTCGCCCGTGTCGCTCTACGCTGCCACCAAGAAGTCCGACGAGCTCATGGCCCACGCCTACTCCAAGCTCTACTCCATCCCCGCGACGGGCCTGCGCTTCTTCACCGTCTACGGCCCCATGGGGCGCCCGGACATGGCCTACTTCAAGTTCGCGGACACGCTCCGGGCGGGCGGCACCATAAAGATCTACAACATGGGCGACTGCCGGCGCGACTTCACCTACGTCGACGACATCGTCGAGGGCGTCGTCCGCGTGATGGCGAACCCGCCCGAGGTCCGCGAGGGCGCCGACGGCCTGCCCACGGCCGCCCACCGCGTCTACAACATCGGCAACTCGGATCCCGTGCAGCTGCTCGACTTCGTGGGCACCCTGCAGCGCGTACTCGTGGAGGAGGGCGTGCTGCCCGAGGGGTACGACTTCGGGGCGCACCGCGAGCTCGTGCCCATGCAGCCGGGCGACGTCCCGGTCACCTACGCGGACACCTCGGCGCTCGAGCGCGACCTCGGCTACCGGCCGCAGACCAAGTTGGAGGACGGCCTGAGGGAGTTCGCGAGGTGGTACAGGGGGTACCGCGGGCCGCAGTAGCCCGCATCGCATTCCCCGGCGGCCCGCCGGGGGTCCTATCGGCACTTTGACAATTGGAGAATCGGAATGAAGATCGCAGTCGCCGGGACGGGCTACGTCGGCCTGTCCGTAGCCGTCCTGCTCGCCCGGCACCACGAGGTGAGCGCGCTGGACATCGTCCCCGGGAAGGTGGGGATGCTGAACCGGTGGGAGAGCCCCATCCGGGACGCCGAGATCGAGCGGTCCCTCGCCGGGGCCGCGTCGGGGGAGCGCCCGCTGTCCCTCTCCGCCACGACCGACCCGGGGGAGGCCTACGCGGGCGCGGAGTACGTCGTGGTGGCCACGCCCACCAACTACGACCCGGAGCGCAACTTCTTCGACACCTCCGCCGTCGAGGCCGCCATGGACGCGGTGCGCGCCGTGAACCCGGGCGCCTGGATCGTCGTCAAGTCCACGGTGCCGGTGGGCTACACCGAGCGTGTGCGCGCCGAGCGCGGCGACGACCGCATCATCTTCTCCCCCGAGTTCCTGCGCGAGGGCCACGCCCTCTACGACAACCTGCACCCCAGCCGCATCGTCGTCGGCGCGCCGGCCGACGACCCGGACGCGGTCGCGGCGGCGGGGCGCTTCGCCGCGCTGCTCGAGGAGGGGGCGGACCCCGCCGAGCGCGCGCGGGCGAACGCCGACGGCACGGTCGGGATCCCGACGCTCGTGCTCGGCCCCACCGAGGCCGAGGCGGTGAAGCTGTTCGCCAACACCTACCTGGCCCTGCGCGTCTCCTACTTCAACGAGCTGGACACCTACTGCGAGGTGCGCGGCCTCGACACCGCGTCGGTCGTCCGCGGCGTGTGCCTGGAGCCCAGGATCGGCTCGCACTACAACAACCCCAGCTTCGGCTACGGGGGCTATTGCCTGCCCAAGGACACCAAGCAGCTGCTGGCTAACTACCGCGACGTCCCCCAGAACCTGATCTCGGCCATCGTGGAGTCCAACCGCACGAGGAAGGACCACATCGCCGACGAGGTCCTGCGCCGCGTGAACGACCTGGTGTACGCCGGCGCCCCCGCGCCCACCGTGGGCGTCTACCGCCTCACCATGAAGTCGGGCTCGGACAACTTCCGCGCATCCAGCGTCCAGGGCATCATGAAGCGCGTCAAGGCCAGGGGCGTTCCCGTGCTCGTGTACGAGCCGGCGCTCGACGCGCCCGAGTTCTTCGGCTCCGAGGTCACGCGCGACCTCGAGGCGTTCAAGTCCCGCTGCGACCTCATCGTCGCCAACCGCTGGAGCGACGAGCTGGCCGACGTGGCGGGCAAGGTCTACACCCGCGACCTGTTCCGGAGGGACTGACGCGTTTAGCGGGATGTGGGCGCAGCGGGCCATTTGCTTGCTATGCATGCTCGTTTACACGATTAACGGCAGGCTGAACGAGCCGTTCGATACATCTCTGAGTGAAGAACAGGGGTGCGGTGTCCGTTCTAATGGACGCCGCACCCTTTGTTGTTTTTGCCTGCTTATCTATACGATTGCGCTGCGGCATCTTGAGGTGTAGGTACCCTGATGTTACCATCAAACCAGAAATCTGGTTTGATGGTAACATCAGGGTACCTACAGGAGAGGTCGGTCGTCATGCTGCTGGAATACTCCGTCGACAACTTCCGCTCGTTCAAAGACGAGGCCTTCCTTGAATTGCGCCCCACCAAGACCAAAGCCATCAATCGCTTCCCGAACAGCTATGTCACGCTTGGAACCGGCGAGAAGGTCCTTAAGGACCTGGTGATCGTCGGGGAAAACGCAGGCGGTAAGTCGAATTTCGTCGAGAGCCTCGGGTTTCTGCGCGATCTGTTCGTGCGCATGGATGTCGAGTGCCATAGCTATACCAATACGGTCAATTCTTCGAATCTCGTGCTCGCGGATGACGGCTCGAAGACCGCTTCGCTCGAGAAATCGAACACGACGCAGGCGTTCTCGATCGAGGTCGCGCTAGACGATGCGACCTATTCCTATTTCCTCAAGATCGATGGACTTGGGGTGCTTGAAGAAAAACTCTCATACCGTAAAAAGCGCACCGGGCAGAGCAATACGGTGTTCGAGCAAATGCGCACGCGTGTTCGTACGTGCGCTTCATGCGATGCCGCTTCGGATTGCGACAAGGGCGCGGGCTCTTCGAACTCGGGCTGCCTTGATTATTCGATTGAAATAGTAAATGGCGATGGCCCGCTTTCCATAGAGGAGATGGAGCGTCTGTATGACGTCCAAGGTCCCGGCCGCCGTCCAATACTCTCCTGGCTCTCTGCCATAGGGGAGCTTCATTGTCGCCGCGTCGTCGATTGGATTGTGGACGACCTTGTGGTGGCATACGGACCATCCGGGCGCCTTGCGGATATGCGGGTCGAACCCGACGACCTGTTCTCGCTGATGGCCTCAGAGGAGTATCTCTCCATCGTCCAGCTGATCGATGGGAGCATCGTTGAGGTCATCCCGGATCGGGAGCGCCCGTTCATGGAGTCGGTCGTCGTTCGGGAGAACGCTTCCGGAAAGCGCTTCAATCGTCAGGTGAAGGATGACTCGGCGGGCGTTCGTCAGTTCCTGGCCTGGTCTGTCTACATCTATCAGGTGGTGTACCAGGGCAAGACCGTGGTGGCCGATGAGGTGGACAGCCTTATCAACCCCATGCTCTCCGACAAGGTGATCGCTTTCATCAACGGCTCCGACCATCACGGGCAGTTCATCTTCACGACGCACAACATCTTCAACCTGACGCTTCGCACGTATATGAAGGAGCAGATCTACATCGTCTCGAAGGATTCCGAAACGTTGGAATCGTCCCTGTACTCGGTGGCGGACTTCGACGAGATCCGCTACGACGTGAAGGAGGAGCTGTACAAGTTCTACCTCAAGGGCATGCTGGGAGGGACCGTCAATGCCTAAAAAGCGTGCCAAACGTCAGCTGATTCGAGAGGTTCTTGTCTATTGCGAGGGAAAGACCGAGAAGCACTACATCGACGGCTTGAGGCAGTGGGCGCGTACGCTCGACCTTAGTGCACGCGTGAAGATCAAACCGGTCGACATCAAAGGCGGCGGGTATGGAGCGATTCTGAACATGCTCAAGAAGGAGCCCGACTCGAACTGCGTCGCGCGTGTCGTGCTTCTGGATTTCGACCGCTATAGGGGCGTTCAGGGAGAGGATGCGATTTTCAATCAGCTCGTCGCGTATTCCAAGGCGAGTATGAGGAAAGCGGTTCCGTGCATCCTGGTCGTGAGCAATGCGAGCTTCGAGCATGCATTGTGTTTTCACGATACAAACTATAACGAGTCCAGCGCTGTGTCATTTCTCCTTGCGAACTGGGGATATCGCAACCTCGATGATTGCAAGGCTGATGATCGGATCTGGGAGAAGGCGCACGCCGGGGACCGCGATCACGTTCATATCGCGGAGCGAATGCGGGATCGGAAACTCGTTCTGACGAATGAGATCGAGGTGAGTCGCTCCAAGATTGACATCAAACTCAAGGATGTTCGGTTCGATGTCGATTGCGAGCACATTCTCGGAACGAACCTGGGAGACCTGTTCAAGGTGCTCTGCCTATCGTAGGGTTTGCCCGTGGGCGAGTGCATGGGCCTCGGCGCAGGCTGCTCAGCCGTGCGATGCGGAATCGCATGGAAGGCGAGGCTGACGTGGCATCGGAGCGTGATACCGGAGAGTGGGGCCGGTTGGCAATGTCTTCTGAAGTGGGGTGATTTGACGATTCCGCGTTGCGTAGGAAAAGCGTATCGTATCGGAGAGATGCACGGCTTCCGACGCTGCATCGTCAGGTTCATTTCCGCGAGGGGGTTTTCATGTCTGAGGCCTTCGAACCTAACAACATCCTCGTCACCGGCGGCTGCGGCTTCATCGGGTCCAACTTCGTGCGCTGGGTGGTGCGTGAGCACCCCGGCGTGCACGTGACCGTGCTCGACAAGCTTACCTACGCCGGCAATCCCGCCAACATCGCAGGCCTGCCCGCCGACCGCGTCGAGCTCGTGGTGGGCGACATCTGCGACGCCGCGCTCGTGGACCGGTTGGTTGCCAGCACCGACGCCGTGGTGCACTACGCCGCAGAGTCGCACAACGATAACTCCATCGCCGACCCGGAGCCCTTCGTGCGCACCAACGTGCACGGCACCTTCACCCTTATCGAGGCGTGCCGCAAGCACGGCGTGCGCTACCACCACATCTCGACCGATGAGGTCTACGGCGACCTCGCGCTCGACGACCGCGCCCGCTTCACCGAGGAGTCCCCATACCGGCCGAGCTCGCCCTACTCAAGCACCAAGGCTGCTTCGGACATGCTCGTGCGCGCCTGGGTTCGCACCTACGGCATCGCCGCCACCATCTCCAACTGCTCCAACAACTACGGGCCCTACCAGCACGTGGAGAAGTTCATCCCGCGGCAGATCACCAACATCCTGTGCGGCATGCGGCCCGTGCTCTATGGCGACGGGCGCAACGTGCGCGACTGGATTCACGTGGACGACCACAGCTCCGCGGTGTGGGAGATCCTCACGCGCGGCCGCATCGGCGAGACCTACCTGATCGGCGCCGACGGCGAGCGCTCGAACATCGACGTGCTCCGCGCGATCCTGCGGGCCATGGGCCTGCCCGAGGACGACTTCGACTGGGTGCGCGACCGCCCCGGCCACGACCGCCGCTACGCGATCGACCCCATGAAGCTCCGACGCGAGCTGGGCTGGAGACCCGCTCATGCCGACTTCGACGCGGGCCTCGTCCAGACGATTCAGTGGTACCGCGACCACGAGTCCTGGTGGCGTCCCGCCAAGGAGGCGACTGAGGCCCGGTACCGCGAGCAGGGGCAGTAGGCTGTTCTCGTGAACTCGTCTAACCTAATTCTCTCGTTCTAGCAGTGGACTATGAGCACCCGCCGGTGCGAAGGGCTTCCTGCCGCGCTCGCTGTCGATGGCCCGCTTGCAGAGTGGGCGCCTTTGAGGTGCTCACTGCAATCCTGATGGCAGAAAACTGTTATATGGCGAACGAAGCACACTTAAAGTTGGCCTGAGGTAATCAAATGTCTTCGGATAAATGCCTGAATGAGAAGCGTTAAGCTGGAGTTTAGGTATTTGAATCGCAGACATGTCCGTGGGGTTAGGCTCGTATCTTGATTAGTGATGGGTGACTGTTACCTGCATTCAACGAGTCATTATGAAGTTTTCTGCGTTTGATATGGTCTTGTAGTATCCGGGGTCTTCGGATGGCACAACCTGAGCGACCTCATCAGAGCTTCTTATTTTTCTAATTAATGTCTGCGGCCACGGACCATGATGTTTATGAAAATTGGCAGTTTCCTTTCTTTGGCGTTTGCCTTTGAGCCATGAAGCAACAAACGCGCGGCATTCATCTAAGTTACCAATGTATCCCCAGTTTTCCGCAATCAAGTTGAGGTCGATATATTCGAAAGCCAAGTATGGGTGGGCGTCATCACTGGAGCTTAGTAGTTCTATCAGGTTGACTGTACAAGACGGATCTTGTTCAGGGTACGTCACGAGCTGATTCCAGGGGCCACAGAGTGGTAGGGTGGGTTGGAATAGAAAAGACGGTTTTACAAGATAGGTTTTTCCGTCAACTACGAGCTTGTGAAAGAGGGTGCGTGACTCCGATTGGCTAATCCCCCGTAGGCTGTGCCGTCGGTCCCAGCGCAAAATTCGGAATTCGTTTTCTATGTAGGAGGTTCCTACACCCAGCACTCGATTGAACAGTGCGGCAAAGAGGAGAGTATAGCGTCGAGCGAGTTGTCCTGCTTCACTTGTGGGGACACCTCCTGTTAATAAATCGTCGAGTGCGGGAGCAGTCCAAGGATTTGAAATATTCGTTGTTCGAGGGTCTATGTCTTCGGGCTTATCGACATAGTTCATCTTCTGTCCGGAAATTACGTACTCTTCGTTATGGCCTATGAAATACTCTCCGTACTCGTAGTGAGGTGTGAGAAACGCATAATAACCGCCTTTCTGGCCATTAAGCCAAGATGGAGTGATTTCCGGATCGACGGCATGGGTGAATGTCATATGAGCGCCCAGTAAGGTGGGGTCACAGAGTGCGCGGAGCAGAAACTGTTTGGGTTTCGGCAAGCAGGTTGCTTGGGGGATGAAATAGGTCTGCTTATCGAATAGCTCGTGGGCAAACGTTTCTTCGAAATAGTCAACAAACCGATAGGAACCATTTGTTTTGGTAAAAAGGCAGCTGAGGAGAGAACGACATCCAAGCACGCCCTTGTTGACTTCGCGGGCATGTTCTTCTCTATCGAAGCGGCGTATGAGCAAGGCGGGAGGTTTTTGCGAGGGGTTGTGTTGCATTAGCACCTTTCCTGTGTCCGTGAGTTCGAGGAATTAGGTCTACGTAGATGAAGCCGAGGCTGACACTTTTTATTCTGGTGGCCGAAAAGCGACTTCCCACAACGTATCAATGTCGTTCGCTTCGGCTTCCTGCGCGTAAGCTTCCATAGATAGGATCTGCAATCTCATCGACGGCATGTCCAGCGAACGAAATATCGTACTCAGCTTGTACCATATTACTACATTAATATACGGCGAAATGATGAAGCATGACGGTGACGTAGAATTTCTTGCAATTTTTGACAGCGGAATTCCATTCAAGTAAGGAAGGCGGACACGACCTGCCCAAATAGAGGCCGCCGAGGTGGTTGGGGACGGTATCGTCAAGACCCTGAGGTATACGAGGTGCCCGCACAAGCACTAGGGGCGCATGCGCACCGAAAACGCCATCGAGCGGCTCAACCGCGAGAATTGCCCGCCCACGCGCGTGGGCGGCGCCTTTCCCGATGGCAAGAGTGTTCTTATGCTCGTGATCGTGCGACTCAAGTGCGTCGTCGAGAGCGAGTGAGGCTCGCGGCGCTATCTGGACGTGGCGTAGCTGGATGAGTAAGCGTGCCAGAGGGCAAATCTAGGGGGTTATCGGAAAGTGCGCAAGAATCTTGACGGCACCGCTAATGCTCATGCTGCTCGCAAAAGCGCAATAATATTGCGCAAAGAGCAAAAGCGCAATAATATTGCGCAAAGAGCAAAAGCGCAATAATAGTGCGCTTCTGGGATGGGGGCAAAGATGAGAGATTGTTATGCGGCACTCTTGGTCGATCTCAGGCATTCTCGAAAGTACAAAGGACAGGAGCGCGAGTTGCTGCAGTGCATGCTCGGACAAGCCGTCTCCTATCTTAATATGGTGTTCGCGTCGGCAATCGCCAGTCCTGTCGTCTTCAGCGCTGGTGATGAGGTGCAAGGCCTTTTCAATACGCCATTTGACGCGTTTCTTTACTACCGTGCGCTTTTGTTGATCTTGGGTCGCGATACCCTTCGTGGAGGTATGGGAGTTGGTGCGTGGGAAACGGTAGTACAGGGTGCGCCATCGACTGCGCAAGATGGCAGTGCCTACCATTATGCCCGCGCCGCTCTCGAGGAAGCCAAGCGGAGTCGTACATATCAATTGGTCATCCAAGGGCTTGGCAATATCGATAGTCGAGCTACCACACTTCTGGGCTATCCCTTGAGCATCATCGAGGCTAGAACATCTGAGCAATCATGCATTGCCTTTTGGGCCGAGTTGCTGCGACCTGTCATAATAAATGAGCACCACGCTGTTTACGGCCTGGAGGCGGGCCGTCTCCGCGACGAGCTTTTCGAGCTTTCGCTTCGTTATCGGGGTGAAGGCGTGGCGGAGACCGAGAAGATGTCCAACGAAGATGAGCGGGATTGCGATCTTCGATGCGCTGCATTCTCCACTGCGTTGTTTGAGCCGGTTTTCGTGCGGGATTTGCTTTTGCCAGGGCGCAACAGAGATACGCGCGGTCTGGCGGGTCTCGGGACGTTGCTCGCCCCAATTGCCGGGAAGTCGCGCCAAAGCGTGGACAAAAGCATCGCGCGTGCCCATCTTGCCCAGGAGCGCGATGCGACAGCGTTGGTTGTGGACTTCCTTATGCGGTTGGAGGGGTAGTCGATGGGTCTGGCGCGGTCGTTTCTAGTCATCGTTTTTCTCCACGTGCTGGGAGATTTTTACTTTCAGACCGACAGCATGGCGAAGCAGAAGGGTGAGCAGAAACGCATAATGGCTTTACACTGCGTTGAATATTCGCTGTGCATCCTTCCCCTGTTCTTATGCTGGCGCCCCTCTCGAGTTTCTGCTTCGGCGTTCTTTTTTATCTGTGCAACCCATTTCCTGGTAGACGCGCTGGCAAAACCGTGGGCGGTTCAGCGCGTTTATCGAGTGGGGGCCAACGATAACCTGAGGGTATTCTGCATCGATCAGTTTGTGCATCTCATCGCGTGTCTTATCGCGGGAATGATGTTGGTGGACGGCGCCGCATCGCATGAGGTCATGGAGGGTGCACTTCACGAAGCTATTCCCATGCTGCTGGCCTTGCTTATTGCGGTCAAGCCGTCAGGGCTTTTTATTCGTTTGCTTTTGAGTGAGTATCGACAGGATTCTGACTGCTCAAAAGGTAACGAAGCGGTTATCGACGATTCGGGCGAGCAACAGCGCGAAGGTCGCGGTGCCGGGGAGGCAATCGGCTGGCTCGAGCGGGTGCTCGTAGTTGTGCTTAGCGCGAGTTCAGAATTCTCTGCAATTGCATTCGTCGTGACTGCGAAGAGCATCGCACGGTTTAAGAAGATTGAGGAAGAGCCCGTTTTTGCGGAGACTTATCTTATCGGTACGCTTACGAGCGTTTCGGCTGCCATGCTTTCGACCTTGTTTATCTTTTGGTGCTGGGGTTGATTCGAGTTGTTTGGTTCTTTTGCGGAAATGGGCGCCTGGCGCTGCGAGCGAATAGCGGAGGGGGTGACGCTCCAACGCTGCATGGCTCACTTCTATGAGAATGTGCTGGCTATGTTAATCTAATGACAACGTTCGCGGATGGCCTGTATACCGTGGTCGCAAGTTACAAGGCTTACGATGCGGCAATTCAGCAGCAGGCGAATAAGGAGGAGTAAATGGCGAAAAACGTGCAGAGCGGCAAACGCGTCGAGCGTGCCGACGACAACGTTCAGCACCAAACGGTCAATTTCCCTCATGCGAACTATGTGCTCACGCCTGTCTTTTCCAGTCGAGAGTCGATGGAGAGGGCGAAGGATTATCTGCGTAAACGTCAGCAGCAGCGTAGTTTTGGCTGGCTGTAGGCGCGGGCGGGTGGCACGGCACCTCTAGGACCGATCCCGTGCAGTATTACTCGCTTGCATGAGCTTGGAAGCGACTTCAGGGCATCCTGGTGTGAGGATTGGGTCGCGGGGCGCTGGAAGGTTCGGAGTAACTTCGGAGTATTTCGGAGTATTTCGGAGTAACTTCGGAGTAACTTCGGAGTAACTTCGGAGTAACGCTAAAGCAGGCGCGCTAACTCAGAAGAGAGCGTATGAACTAACGTTGCTTGTGACGGCTGGTAGCCGCAGTTGCTGATCTTCCATGTTCCTCGCGCGCTTGCCTGAACTGCATTGCTCCTGCCACGTTTCCTTGATTGGATCTCGCTTGGAGTGGGCGAGCCAAATCGGCTGCGCGGTATCTTGGTCATTTCGCCTCATTTGACCAAGATACTCCGGGGCTGACCACGATGCGCGTGCGGAAAAGCTGTTCCCGCGGTGTCATACTGATGCCATAGGCAAAGGGAGGTTTCCGTGGACGCTGACTACCCAATTACAAAATGCAATGAGGATCAGCTCGGGCGCGCCCATCTCGCCCAGCACGTCGCAGATATGCTGCGCGCTGCGCCTGCAGCTCATTCGATTGTCTTCGGGCTTTCCGGTTCGTGGGGTTCCGGAAAAACATCCGTGCTCAACATGGTGCGCGAACTGCTTGGAAAAGACGACGACCCGCCTGTTATCGTGCGGTTCAACCCATGGAACTATCCTGTCGGGACCGATTTGGTGAGACCGTTCCTCAACCTGCTGGCCTCCGAAATCCGCAATGCTCGCTCTAGCGAAGCTGCGAAGAAGCTCGCTGAGGATGCCGTCGAGGCAATCGGCGACTATGCGAATGCGTTGGATCCGATAATCCCTCCACAGTTGGGTGTGTTGGGTGGCTTGGCGCATATCTTTAGCACGCGGCGTAAGAAGGCTCTCTCGCAGAAAACGCCCGAAGAGCTAAAGCGACAGCTTGCCGATAAGCTGCTCCTTTTGCAACTGCGCATCGTTGTCATGATCGATGACCTGGATCGCCTACCCAACGAGATCGTCTGTGCAGTCTTTCAACTTGTTGCGGCGGTTGCCGATTTCCCGCGGGTGAGCTACCTGCTCTCCTATGACCGCTGCAACGTCGTGCGCGCTCTCCATGAAGTGCAGAAATGTGACGGAGACGGATACCTGGAGAAGATCGTCCAGGTGCCGCTTGAGTTGCCGCGGCCGAGCATCGGCGCACTTTCGGCTATGGTGGGGGACGGTATCGAGAAGATCTTATCCAACGCCCAGCTTGACGACGATGAACGGAGGCGTGTCGGCTCAGCGGTCAGCGGCGCCGCGCTGCGGACCAATACCGTGCGCGATGTTCGGCGCATCCTTAACGTGTTCGAAGCTGATTGGGCGGCATCGCAAGAAAAGATTTCGCCTGGTGACCTGCTCGACATGTCTGTGCTGCGCATCATCTATCCCCAGATCATGTCATGGATTCGAGCGCGAAGCTCGCAGCTGGGCGGTGGTGCCTCAGGGGGCTATTTGAACTCGGATGCGGAAAAGTGCAAGGAGCAGTACCTGGACGAGCTTGACCAGTGGCTCGGAGGCCGGAGTAAGGCGGAGGGTGCTCTATGGCTATTGGGCAACATCTTTCCCCGCTTCGCCAATACGTGCGGCTTGCGTGCGGTGCAGGTATCCGAGGCTCAGCTCAAGCTCGATCGCAGAATCGCGTGTCCGGAGATTCTGGAGAGCTATTTGCTGGGGGCCATGGAGGCGTACGCCTTCCCGCGCGAAGAGGCGCTCATTTTGCTGCATTCCGGCACAGTTGATGAGCTTACGGAGTTTTTGGAGCGGGATGAAAACGATGTCGCGCTGACGCTTATCGCGGTTGCGGGCGATACCGCAGCGAACATGTCTGATGCACGCCGTTCGTCCTTTGCTCGTGCGCTTATCCGGAGCGGCTCGGGAAGAGTCGAGCACGTGGGGAAGTTTGCCCTGCCGATTGATAGATGCGAATGGTGCTTGGAGAAGCTCTTTGCCGCCATGGGGAAGGCGGCGGCAAGCGAGCTGTTTGCTGCGGAGTTACGGGGTCTCGATTCCGCGCATATGGCAAAGCTGGCGCACTTCATTAATGGCCAAGAGCTCGCATACGCCAGGCTTGCCGCCAATCGGGAGAATCCGAACGATCAGCTGGTTTCGCTCTCGTGCTTGGAACAGGTTGAGCAAAACATCCTTCAGACGCTTAGCGCCACAGAACTGACCGTCAACGATTTGCAGGTAGACGGCGCCCGGATGCTTCTGTACCTGTGGAATTGCTTTGATCCAGAGGCATATGAGGAGCGCGTAACGAATGGGCTGCTGCGCGATCCGCTGGCCTATCTGCTGTATGCAAGCTATCAGTTGAATCGTTATCACTCGGGCAACGGGGGAGGCTGGGCCCCACCGGATGCGTTTACGGACGATGTCGACCCGAAGCGCGTGATCGCAAGCCTTGATGAGGCGCTGCGCACCGATGCGTTCTGGTCGCTCGATCCGAACACGAAGGCCAAGCTCGCCGGCCTGAAGATCTGTACGGAGAAGATGTTGAACGGCGGAGTCTCGCACTTTGAAACCGAAGCCACCGACGAGCAATGTAACGAACTGCTCCTCGAGTGGGCCGGCCAACGTGTTGGGACGTAGGGGAGGAACGCCTGCGCACCCCCCAATTGCACGGATACTGTCCCTTTTTGATGCCCTGCGTCCCGAGACGGTACAATAGTGCTCGCCGGCTGGCGCAGACCAGCCCGCGGGGGGGCGGCAGGGGCCGCCCGGGGTGCAAACTGTGTCCGAAAGGATTCCCATGAAATACTTTGGTACCGACGGCTTCCGCGGCGAGGCCAACGTCGGCCTCACGGTGGACCACGCCTTCAAGATCGGCCGCTATGTGGGCTGGTACTACGGCGCGCGCCAGGAGCGCAAAGCCCGCGTGGTGGTGGGCAAGGACACCCGCCGCTCCAGCTACATGTTTGAGTCCGCGCTCGTGGCGGGCCTTGTCGCTTCCGGCGCCGACGCCTACATGCTGCACGTCATCCCCACGCCCGGCGTGGCGTATGAGACGGTCGACGGCCGTTTCGACTGCGGCATCATGATCTCCGCCTCGCACAACCCCTACACCGACAACGGCATCAAGCTCGTCAACGGCGAGGGCTTCAAGATGGACGAGGACGTGCTCGAGCTCATCGAGGACTACATCGACGGCAAGTGCGAGGTGCCGCTGGCCACCGGCGACGAGATCGGCGCCACCGTGGATTACATGCAGGGCCGCAACCGCTACATCGCCTTCCTGATCTCCAGCGCCAACTTCTCGCTGCAGGGCGTGAAGGTCGGCCTGGACTGCGCCAACGGGTCCGCGTCGTCGGTCGCCAAGCCGGTGTTCGACGCGCTGGGCGCCGACGTCCGCGTCATCAACAACAGCCCCGACGGCTTCAACATCAACGTGGATTGCGGTTCCACCCACATCGACCGCCTGCGCCGCCACGTGGTCGAGCAGGGTCTGGACGTGGGCTTCGCCTACGACGGCGACGCGGACCGCTGCATCGCGGTCGACGAGCGCGGCAACGTGGTCGACGGCGACCTCATCCTCTACGCGTGCGGCGTGTACCTGAACAAGCACGGCCGCCTCACCGGCGGTACCGTGGTGCCCACCGTCATGAGCAACTACGGGCTGTTCAAGGCCTTCGACGAGGCGAGCCTGTCCTACGAGACCACCGCGGTGGGCGACAAGAACGTCTACGCCTGCATGCGCGCGAACGGCTACAGCCTGGGCGGCGAGCAGTCCGGTCACATCATCTTCGGCGACATCGAGTGCACGGGCGACGGCATCATGACGAGCCTGCGCGTCATGGAGGTGCTGCGCGCCGAGCGCGAGACCCTCTCCCAGCTGTGCACCCCGGTGAAGCTCTATCCCCAGCTGCTCACCAACGTGCGCGTGACCGACAAGGACGCCGCCATGACCGATGAGGCGGTGCTCGCGTCGGTGAAGGAGGCCGAGGAGTTCCTGGGCGACCGCGGCCGCGTCCTCGTGCGTGCGAGCGGCACCGAGCCGCTGGTGCGCGTGCTCGCGGAGGCCCCGACGAACGACCTCTGCCGCGAGGCGAGCGCGTTCACGCTCAAGGCGCTCGAGCCGTTCGCGGCCGAGTAGCGCCCGCGGTGCGGCTGGGCCCGCACGGACCGGAGGCCCGCGCTCGTTGCGGGGAGGCGGGTCTAAGGGCCCGCGCCCTGCCCGAGACGGGGCGGGCTGCCCGAGGAGGGCGCCGTCACGTGAAGCACGGGATCTGGGATCGAAGCGGGGGTGCGGTTGCGCGCCCTCGCTTTTCTGTTGTGCCTTTGGAGCGGCTGCGGACTCCGGTACCTGCGGGTTTTGCTGCCGTATACTGAAGACTCCCTATGCGCGCGGGCAGTGACCCGCGCGATTCCATGACCACGACTTGCAGGAGGCTCCATGGCTGAAGGCAGGCATTTCAAATCGAAGGACGAGGGCGCGACGCCCTCCCAGGGCGTGCCCGTCCCGGGCCGCATGCGCGGTTCGGCCGCGGGCGCGCCGGGTGCGGGCACGACGGGCACGGGCCCCGTGCCGGCACAGGCCGCGGGGCAGCGCGCGGCGGGTCCCGTCCCCGGGTCGTACGCGCAGGTACCGGGCGGCGACGCCTCCCC
>NZ_JAQECM010000040.1:0-22903 GCF_027669965.1 Candidatus Collinsella stercoripullorum
CGCGGCGGAGCCGGTCGAGGTGACGGTGCGCCGCCCGTGGCCGAGCGACACCCTGACCCCGCGCCCGAACCCGGTGGCCGAGCGGGCGCGGCGGCCCCCCAGGCGGTCGACGGCCCCGGCGAGGACGAAGAACAGCGCGCAGCCCGCGACCGACACGGCGGCGGTGAGCGCGAGCAGGCCCGCCCCGAGCGGGGCGATGGAGAAGAACGCGGGGAACAGCGCGATGCCGCCGACGAGGCCGGCGACCACAGCGGCGAAGAGCGCGGCGCGCAGGCGGGTGAACGGCCAGCTGATCCGCCAGATGAGGCAGCAGCCCACCGACGCGGTCGCGATGAGGCACATCGTCGAGAGCTCCCGCTCGCCCAGCCCCGCCGCATGGGCGGCGAGCATGCACAGCGAGCACCCGACGAGCACCGCCGCCGACGCGGGGCACGCGCGCCTCAGCACGTTGGTGAGGAACCTCCCCTGGACGCGCGCGCGGTTGGGCTCGAGCGCCAGGACGAAGCTCGGGAAGCCGATGCAGAAGAAGTTGATGAGGGTCATCGTGATGGGCTGGAACGGATAGGGCGGCCAGAAGATGCACAGGGCCGCGAGGCCCATGGAGAACAGGGTCTTGGTGAGGAAGAGCGCCGCGGAGCGCTGGAGGTTGTTGATGGAGCGGCGGCCCTCGGCGACGACGGCGGGCATGGAGGCGAAGTCGTTGTCGACGAGCACGATCTCGGCCACGTTGCGCGCGGCGTCCGACCCCGCCGCCATCGCGACCGAGCAGTCCGCCTCCTTCAGCGCGAGGACGTCGTTCACGCCGTCGCCCGTCATGGCGACCGTGTGGCCGCGCGCCTTGAGCGCCACGACCAGGTCGCGCTTCTGCTGGGGCGTGACGCGCCCGAAGACGCGGTAGCGGTCGATGGCGGCCTCGATCTTGGCGGGCGTGTCGAGGGTCGTGGCGTCCACGAAGGCCTCCGCCCCCGGGATGCCCACGACGCGGGCGATGGAGGAGACGGTGCGCGGGTCGTCGCCCGAGATGACGTTCAGGGTGACGCCCTGGTTCGTGAAGTAGCGCACGGTCTCGGCGGCCGACGGGCGGATCTCGTCGCGGATCGCGACGAGCCCCAGCGGCTCGGCCGCGCCCGCCATCGATCCGTCCTCGGTGAAGCCCGGGACCCGGGCGACCACGAGCACGCGGCAGGTGTCGGCGAGCGCGTCCACGGCGTCGGAGATCCGCGCGAAGCGGTCGGGCGCCAGGACGAACTGCGCGGCGCCCATGACGTAGGAGCCCTGCGCGAACGTGGCCCCGCTCCATTTCTTGGAGGACGAGAACGGCACGACCGTGAGCGCCTTGGCCTGCTCGCAGGGGCGCGCGGAGTAATGGGACAGCAGCGCGCGGCACGTCTCGTTGGCGTCCGCGGCGGTCGCGCGGGCGATCCCGCACAGCGCGAAGTCGACCTCGCGCCCGTAGGCGGCGTCGGCGTCCTCGAGCGGGACCGCGCGCCCGTCCGCATCGAAGGCGTAGGCGCCGGCCACCTCCATGCGCCCCGAGGTGATGGTGCCCGTCTTGTCGAGGCACAGGACGTCGACGCGCGCGAGGGTCTCGATGCAGTAGAGCTGCTGGGCGAGCACGCGGCGGCGCGCGAGGCGGAAGGTGGCGATGGCGAGGACCGAGGAGGTCAGCAGCACGAGGCCCTGCGGGATCATGCCCAGAAGGGCCCCCACGGTCGACAGGATGGCCGCCGAGACGTCCGACCACGCGGCGTCCCCGGACAGCAGCCAGGCGAAGACGGACTGCCGGGTGCCGGCGGCCGCGTAGGACTCGTAGGCGCTCGAGAGGAACAGGGCGATGCCGAGCGGCAGCATGATGGCGCTCGCGAACCGGACGATCGAGTCGAGCGCCCGCATGATCTCGGAGTTGACCTTCTTGACGTACTTCGCCTCGTTGTTGATGCGGGCGACGTAGTTGTCCGCGCCCACGTGCTCGACCCGCGCGCAGACGACGCCGGAGTCGACGAAGCTGCCGCTCATGAGCTTGGATCCCGGGAGCTTGCGGATCAGGTCGCTCTCGCCGGTGAGGAGGCTCTCGTTGACGAGCGCCTCGCCGGAGACCACCTCCGCGTCGGCGGGGATCTGGTCGCCGCGCGCGAGGCGCACGAGGTCGCCCAGGACGATCTGGTCAAGGTCGATCTCGGTCTCGGCCCCCTCGCGGATCACGGTCGCGCGCTTGCTCACGAGCAGGGTGAGGCGGTCGACCATGCGCTTGGAGCGCAGGGCCTGGAAGATGCCGATGCCGGTGTTCAGCAGGACGATCGCGAGGAAGGTGAGGTTCTTGAAGGAGCCGGTCGCGATGACGAGGGCGGCGAGCACGACGTTGATGAGGTTGAACAGCGTGCAGACGTTCTCGGCCACGAGCTCGCGGACCGACTTGGTCTTGAGCTCCATGTTGACGTTGACCTGCCCCGCCTCGATGCGCTCGCGCACCTCGTCGAGGGTGAGGCCGTCGAGGCGCGCGTCGGGCGCGGCGGAGGTTCGGTCGGATGAGCGGTCGCGGTCGTCCATGGCGCTCCCCCGGTTCTCGTGGTGGCTCGCATATGAAAAGAGAACCGGCCCCTGGCGGGTGCACGGTTCTCCGTCTCATCGGTGGTGCCCCATGTCGGATTCGAACCAACGGCCTTCTGCTCCGGAGGCAGACGCTCTGATCCCCTGAGCTAATGGGGCGCAACGGAGAACGATTATAGCGGTATGCGCCGGCGCGCGCCACCGTTCACAAAATCGACCCGAACGCCCCCGCGGGAGGCCGCGGGGTTACAACTTCGCCACCTTACCTCCCCCGCCCCGCTCCCCCGCGTCTTTGGTATACACTGCTTCCTTACCCGAACACACGACACGCCGCGGCCGGACGCCGCGAGGGAGGCACCATGATCGCGATACTGCGCAAGACCGCATCTGACGAGGCCGTCGGCCACCTCGTTTCCTGGATCGAGGGCAAGGGGCTGCAGACCGACGTCAGCTACGGCGAGAACGAGATCGTGATCGGCCTTGTGGGCGACACCACGCGCATCGACCCCTTCCTGCTCGAGTCGATGGACATCGTCGAGCGCGTGCAGCGCGTCTCGGAGCCCTTCAAGAAGGCCAACCGCAAGTTCCACCCCGCCGACACGGTGGTCGACTGCGGGCACGGCGTGCGGATCGGCGGCGGCGCCTTCCAGGTGATCGCCGGGCCGTGCTCGGTCGAGGGCGACAACCTCATCGCCATCGCGCGCCGCGTGAAGGCCGCCGGCGCCACCATGCTGCGCGGGGGCGCGTTCAAGCCCCGCACCTCCCCGTACGCCTACCAGGGGATGGGGGCCGCCGGCCTCGACCTGCTGCGCGAGGCGTCCGAGGAGCTCGACATGCCCATCGTGACCGAGGTCATGGACCCGCGCGACGTGGGCCTGTTCGTGGACAAGGGCATCGACGTCATGCAGGTCGGCGCCCGCAACGCCCAGAACTTCAGCCTGCTCAAGGAGGTCGGCAAGACCCAGGTCCCCGTGCTGCTCAAGCGCGGCATGTCCGGGACCATCGACGAGCTGCTCATGGCGGCGGAGTACATCATGAGCGAGGGGAACCCCAACGTGATCCTGTGCGAGCGCGGCATCCGCACCTTCGAGACGCGCACGCGCAACACCTTCGACCTGAACGCCGTCCCCGTCCTGCACCACCTCTCCCACCTCCCGGTGGTGGCCGACCCGAGCCACGCCACCGGGTACACCCGCTACGTCGAGCCCATGGCGCTCGCCGCCTGCGCGGCAGGTGCCGACGGCCTCGAGATCGAGGTCCACGACCGCCCCGAGCGCGCCTGGTCCGACGGCGCCCAGGCCCTCACCCCCGACCAGTTCGACCGGACGATGGAGCGCATCCGCGCCATCCGCTCCGTGATCGCGGCGGACGGCGAGTAGCCGTGGCCGGCGAACGTGACGGCATGACCGTCGGCATCCTCGGGCTCGGGCTCATCGGGGGCAGCTTCGCCCGCGCCTTCCGCGCCGCGGGCGCGGAGGTCCTCGCCTACGACACGGATCCGGACGTCCTCGCGGCGGCGATGGTCGAGACCGTCGCGGGCGAGCTCGACGACGCCTCCGTGGGCCGCTGCGACCTCATCGTGCTCGCCGCCTACCCGGCGGCGTGCGTGTCGTGGCTGCGCGACCACGCCGAGCTGCTCGGTTCGTGCTCCGACGTCGCGGCCGGGACCGGCCCGGTCGTCATCGACACCGCGGGCGTCAAGGGCCCGGTTTGCGGCGAGGCCTTCGCCCTGGCCGCCGAGCACGGGTTCGCCTTCGTGGGGGCCCATCCCATGGCGGGCGCGGAGAACTCGGGGTTCGCCTTCGCGCGCCCCGACCTGTTCCGCGGAGCGCCCATTGTCCTCACGCCCCCGCCCTCAGACGACATAGCGCGGCTGCTTCTGCTCGACCGCGTGAACACCCTGCTCGCCCCGGCGGGCTTCGGGTCCATGAGCGTGACCGACCCCGCCGAGCACGACCGCGTCATCGCCTTCACAAGCCAGCTCGCCCACGTGGTCTCCAACGCCTACGTCAAGAGCCCCACCGCCCGCTCCCATCACGGCTTCTCGGCGGGGAGCTACCGCGACCTCACGCGCGTCGCGCATCTGAACGCCCCCATGTGGGCCGAGCTCATGATGGACGACGCGGAGAACCTGTCGCGCGAGATCGGCTGGCTCGTCGACGCGCTGCGCGCCTACCGCGACGCGCTCGACGCGGGCGACCGCGACCGGCTCCGCATGCTGCTCGCGGAGGGCGACCGCATCAAGCGCTCCCTCGACGACGAGCGCGACGGCGAGTAAGGAGGAACCGTGTACACCCTCGATGTCGATGCCTCGACCCCCTACCGCGTCCATATCGGCACCTTCCTGCTCGAGCGCGTGGGCGCCATCGCGCGCGAGGCCGCCGGGGGGCGGCGCGCCGTGATCGTGACCGATTCGAACGTCGGCCCGCTCTACGCGGCCCCCGTCAAGACGGGGCTCGAGGAGGCGGGATACGAGACGGGGGTCTTCACCTTCGAGGCGGGCGAGCGCAGCAAGCGCGCGCAGACCTACATCTCCATCCTCGAGTTCCTCGCCTCGCGCGAGCTCACCCGCACCGACGTGGTGGTGGCGCTCGGGGGCGGCGTGGTGGGCGACGTCGCCGGCTTCGCCGCCGCGACCTACATGCGCGGCTGCCGGCTGGTCCAGGTGCCCACGAGCCTGCTGGCCATGGTCGACTCCTCGGTCGGCGGGAAGACCGCGATCGACCTCGAAGCGGGGAAGAACCTCGCGGGCGCCTTCTGGCAGCCGAGCGCCGTCGTCGCGGACGTGGGCTGCCTGGCGACGCTCGAGCCCGCTCAGTTCGCCGACGGCTGCGGCGAGGTCGTGAAGCACGCCGCGATCGCCGACGCGGACCTGTTCGCCGAGCTCGAGCGCACGCCGCTCACCCTCGACCTGCTCATGCGCGACGTCGAGCGCACCGCGCTGCTCATCGCCCGCAACATCGACATCAAGCGCGCGGTCGTGGCCGCCGACGAGCGCGAGTCCGGCGTGCGGAAGCTGCTGAACTTCGGCCACAGCATCGGCCACGCCGTGGAGGCCTGCGACCGCTACCGCACCGGGCACGGGACCTGCGTGGCGATCGGCATGGTCGCCATCGCGCGCGCCGCCGCGGCGCGCGGCGCGTGCCCGGCCGAGGTCCCCGCGCGCATCGAGGCGCTCGCCGCCGCCCATGGGCTCGCCACCCGCACCGACCGCGGCGCGGACGAGCTGTTCGCCGCCGCCCTGCACGACAAGAAGCGCACCGGGGACGACATCGACCTGGTGATACCCCATAGAATCGGCGCGTGCTCGATCGAGCGCGTCCCCCTGACCGAGTTCCGCGCCCTGATCGGCGACGGACTGGACGAGAACGGAGATGAGCCCGAATGCTAGCCCGCATCACACCCCGGCCGCTGTCCGGCAGCGTGCCCGCCATCGCCTCGAAGTCCATGGCGCACCGCATGATCATCGCCGCCGCGCTCTCGAGTGGCACCACGCACGTCGTCTGCAACACCACCTGCGCCGACATCGACGCCACCGTGCGCTGCCTCACGGCGCTCGGCGCGCGCATCGCCCGGGTCGACGACGGGTTCGAGGTGCACCCGGTCCCCAAGAGCGTGGAGCTCGGGATCCTCAAGGCGTTCCAGGGCGCCGAGCTCGACGCCGGGGAGTCCGGGAGCACCCTGCGGTTCATGCTGCCCGTCGCCTGCGCCCTCGGCGCGGGCGCCACCTTCGTCGGCGCGGGGCGCCTGGGGTCGCGCCCGCTCTCCCCGCTCACCGACGAGCTCGAGGCCGCCGGCTGCGATATCGAGGGGGACGGCCTGCCGCTCACCGCCCGCGGGCGCCTGCGTCCGGGGCGCTTCGTGCTGCCCGGTTCGGTGAGCTCCCAGTTCATCTCCGGGCTGCTGCTCGCCTTCCCGCTGCTCCCCGGCCCGAGCGAGATCGAGGTCCACGGGCGCATCGAGAGCCGCCCCTACATCAACCTCACCGTCCAGGCACTCAAGGCCTTCGGCGTGGACGTCGCGATCGAGCGCGGCGTCGCGGCGGACGGCATCGACGAGGTCACCCGGTTCCGCGCCGGCGGCCGGCCCTACCGCACCCCGGGCGAGGTGACCGTCGAGGGCGACTGGTCCAACGCCGCCTTCTGGCTCTGCGCCGGGGCCCTCGGCTCCCAGCCCGTCACCGTGCGCGGCGTGTCCCTCACCTCCGCCCAGGGCGACCGCAACGTGCTTGCCGCGCTCTCGCGCTTCGGCGCGCGCACGCAGCGCGCCTCGGACGCGGCGACCGTGCAGCCCGACCGCCTGCACGCCTTCTCGATGAGCGCGCAGGACATCCCGGACCTCGTCCCGGTCATCTCCGCGGTCGCCTCCTGCTGCGAGGGCACGACGGTCATCCGCGACTGCGCGCGCCTGCGCATCAAGGAGTCCGACCGCCTGGCGACGACGGCCTCGGAGCTCAACGCACTGGGCGCGCAGGTCGAGATCGACCGCGACAGCCTGGTTGTCCACGGCGTCGGGCGCCTCGCCGGCGGCACGGTGGACGCGCACAACGACCACCGCATCGCGATGATGGCAGCCGTCGCGGCGGTCCGCTGCGACGGGCCCGTCGAGATCCGCGGCGCGGAGGCGGTGGCCAAGTCCTATCCGTCGTTCTTCGACCATTACCGCGCGCTCGGCGGCCTCGTCGAGCTCTCCGGGGAGTAGGGGCACCCATGGCATCGGTCTTCGGCAACGTCATCCACCTGTCGATCTTCGGGCAGTCCCACTCGCCCGCCATCGGCTGCTCCCTCGACGGGCTCCCCGCGGGCATCGAGCTCGACCTCGACGCCCTCCAGCGCTTCCTCGACCGCCGTGCGCCGGGCCGGTCGGACACGGCGACCATGCGCCGGGAGGCGGACGCCCCCGAGTTCGTCGCGGGCGTCACCGACGGGCGCACCGACGGCGCGCCGCTCGCCGCGATCATCCGCAACGCGGACACCCGCTCGGGAGACTACGCCGGGCTGCGCCGGGTTCCCCGCCCCGGGCACGCCGACTTCCCCGCGCGCATCAAGTACCGCAACATGCACGACGTCGCCGGCGGCGGGCACTTCTCCGGCCGCCTCACCGCACCGCTGTGCGTCGCCGGCGGCATCGCCCTTCAGGCGCTCGAGGGCTGCGGCGTCCGCGTCGCCGCCCACATCGCCAACCTCGGCCCGGAGGGCATCCCCGACGAGCCGCTGAACCCGATGGAGGCCGACCCCGGGCAGCTGGCCGCCATCGCCTCACACGAGCTGCCCTGCATCGACGCCGACGCGGCCTCCCGCATGCGGGAGGCGATCCTTTCCGCCCGCTCCGAGCTCGACAGCATCGGCGGGGTCGTCGAGTGCGCCGCCTACGGCATGCCCGCGGGCGTCGGCGACCCGATGTTCGACGGCATCGAGAACCGCATCGCGCGGATCGCGTTCGGGATCCCCGCGGTGAAGGGCGTCGACTTCGGCGCGGGCTTCGGCGCCGCGTACCTCAAGGGCAGCGAGAACAACGACGCCTACCGCATGGTCGGCGGCGCCGTCCGCACCGAGACCAACCGCGCCGGCGGCATCCTGGGCGGGATCACGACGGGCGCGCCCGTCGTCTGGCAGATGGCCGTCAAGCCGACGCCTTCGATCGGGCACGTGCAGAGAAGCGTCGACATGGACGAGGGCGCGGACACGGAGCTCACCGTCCGCGGGCGCCACGACCCCTGCATCGTCCCGCGCGCGGTGCCCGTGGCCGAGGCCGCCTGCGCGCTCGCCCTGCTCGACGCCCTGCTGGAGGACGGGCGATTCCAGGAGCTGTACCGCGCCCCCGAGCGGGGCGAGAACACGACCCGACCGCTACCTTAGGGGGACCGCGATGGACCTGACCGATATCCGCGCCCGCATCGACGAGATCGACGACGGCATCCTTTCGCTGTTCTGCGAGCGCATGGGCCTCGCGTCGGCCGTCGCCGAGGCGAAGCGGGGCAGCGGCCGCGCCGTGTTCGACCCCGCGCGCGAGCGCGACAAGCTCGCCCGCGCCGCCGCGGCGGTGCCCGGGGAGCTCGAGCCCTATGTGACGAGCCTGTTCTCCCTGCTCATGAGCATGAACAAGGCCGAGCAGCAGAAGGTCATGCGCGCCGGCGACCCCGAGGCCCCCTCGGCCGTCGCCCGCGCCTCCTACCTCGACGTCGACTCCCCCTTCCCCACGACCGCCACGGTGGCGTGCCAGGGGGTCGAGGGGGCGTACAGCCAGATCGCCGCGTGCCGGCTGTTCCGCGTGCCGAGCATCACGTACTTCAGCACCTTCGAGGGCGTCTTCCGCGCCGTGCGCGACGGGTTCTGCGACTACGGCGTGGTACCGATCGAGAACTCCTCGGCGGGCTCCGTGAACGCCGTGTACGACCTGCTCGCGCAGTACCGCTTCTCCATCGTCCGGTCGCTGCGCCTGAAGATCGACCACCAGCTGCTCGCCAAGCCCGGGACCCGGCTCGCCGACATCACCGAGGTCCACTCCCATGAGCAGGCGGTGGCGCAGTGCGCCGGCTTCCTCGAGCGCCTGGGCTGCCGGGTGCGCGTCGCGCCCAACACCGCCATGGCGGCGGAGCTCGTCGCGCGAAGCGACCGGCGCGACGTCGCGGCGCTCTCCTCGCGCGCCTGCGCGGGCCTCTACGGCCTCGACGTCCTGGAGTCCGACGTCCAGGACACCGACCACAACTACACGCGCTTCATCGTCATCTCCTCGCAGCCGCAGGTCTTCCCCGGGGCGACCCGCACCTCCCTCATGCTGACGGTGAACCACGAGCCCGGCTCCCTGTACCGGGTCCTCGAGCGCTTCTACGCGCTGGACGTCAACCTCGTCAAGCTCGAGAGCCGTCCGATCCCCGGGCGCGACTTCGAGTTCATGTTCTACTTCGACCTCGACTGCCCCGCCGGGAGCCGACCGCTCGACGTGCTGCTCGACGCCCTCGACGACGTGTGCGAGCGCTGCACGTACTTCGGCACCTACACGGAGGTGGTCTAGTGAGCGCGAACCGGCCCTTCGGCCTGCTCGGCCGCACCCTCGGCCACAGCTACACCCCGCTCATCTACCGCGAGCTCGCAGGGCTCGACTACGTCCGCTTCGAGCGCGAGCCCGACGAGGTCGAGGCGTTCCTAGCCGGCGGCGCGTGGGAGGGCGTGAACGTCACCATCCCCTACAAGCGTACGGTCATGGCCTATCTGGACGAGCTGAGCGACGTCGCCGAGCGGCTCGGCAACGTGAACACCATCGTCCGCCTGCCCGACGGGCGCCTGCGGGGCGACAACACCGATTACTTCGGCTTCCGCTTCCTGCTCGACTCGACCGGCGCCGAGGTCCGCGGCAAGACCGCCCTCGTGCTCGGCGGGAGCGGCGGGGCGGGCTCGACCGTCATGCGGGTCCTCGCCGACGCCGGGGCGGACCCCGTCTCCGTGGGCCGCACGGGCGCCGTCACGTACCGGGACCTCCCGCGCTACGCCGACGCGGCGCTTCTGGTCAACTGCACGCCCGTGGGCATGTACCCCTCCTGCCCCGCGGCCCCCTGCACCCTCGACGGCCTCGACGGGCTCGAGGCCGTCATCGACATCGTCTACAACCCCGCGCGCACGGCGCTCATGATGGAGGCCGAGCGGCGCGGTATCCCGTGCGCGGGCGGCCTCGCCATGCTCGTCGCCCAGGCCGCCCAGGCCGTCGAGCGCTACACCGGGCAGGCGGTGGACGCCGGGCGCATCGCGTCCGTCACGGCGGCCCTGTCCGCGACCGAGCAGAACATCGCCCTGATCGGGATGCCGGGCTCGGGTAAGACGCGGGTCGGGGCCGCCCTCGCCCGCCTCCTCGGGCGCGAGCACGTCGACGCCGACCACGTCCTCGCCGCGCAGCTGGGCGAGTCATGCGCCTCCTTCATCGAGCGCGAGGGCGAGGACGCCTTCCGCATCCGGGAGACCGCCTGCCTGGCGGAGCTCTCCCGCCGCTCGGGCATCGTGCTCTCGTGCGGAGGGGGCGTGGTCACGCGGGAGGGAAACTACCCGCTCCTGCACCAGAACAGCCTGATCGTCATGCTCGACCGCCCGCTCGGCGAGCTCTCCAGCAAGGGAAGGCCCCTGTCCGCCCGGGACGGCGTGGAGAAGCTCGCCGCGGAGCGGATGGGCCGCTACCGCGCCTGGGCGGACATCGTCGTCGCGTCGCGCGAGAGCGCCCGGGCGACCGCCTCCGCCGTCGCCGCGCAGCTGCCCGCCATGATCGCGGCTCCGCACCCGTCGGAGCCCTAGATAGGAGGAACCATGAAGGCCCTGGTCGTCAACGGCCCCAACCTCAACATGCTCGGCATCCGTGAACCGGATATCTACGGCCGCCGGACCTACGACGACCTCGTCTCGCTGTGCCGGGACGCCGGGGGGCAGGCGGGGTTCGACGAGGTCGAGGTCGTGCAGTCCAACCACGAGGGGGACCTCATCGACATGATCCAGCACGCGTACGGACGCTACGACGGGATCGTCATCAACCCCGCGGCGTACACGCACACGAGCGTGGGGCTGCTCGACGCGCTCAAGGCGGTCAGCCTCCCCGCGGTCGAGGTCCACATCTCCGAGGTCGACGCGCGCGAGGCCTTCCGCCAGGTGTCGTATGTGCGCGGCGCCTGCTTCGCGACGGTGACCGGCGAGGGCCTCGAGGGCTACGCCCACGCCCTGAGGCTGCTCGCCGCCCGCCTGTCCGCCCGCTAGGCCGCACGGGCCGCCGCATCCGGGGCGGCGTACGGCGGGGTCCGGGAAGGTTCGAGCGATACGGGGAAACGGGGATCATGGAGGGAACGGGCGCATTCGGCCGCGCCGCGCGCACGGGCCGCGACGTAGGCGCGCGCATCGCGGGCGCGCTGAGCTCCGGAGCGCTCTACACCCTCCTGTTCGCGACCATCACGGCCCTGTTCGGCTCCGCCTACACCCTCGTCATCTCCCCGGTCATCGTCATCTTCCGCACGCGCCGCAACGCGGTCATCCCCCTCGAGCTCCTCCCCCGCGTCGCCGTCTCCCTGATCGCGTTGAACGCGCTGGCCCACCTGGCGACGACGGGGGCGGGATGGTGCGTCGCCCTGAACGCCGCCGTCCCCTTCCTCCTCGCGCTCACGCGATGGCTGAAGGGGCGCGCGCCGCACCCCGAGCGCGACCTCGACGAGGGCCTCGAGACCCTCGCGCAGGTGCTCGACCGCATCGCCGAGGGCGAGGGCGCCGAGTCGCTCGCCTCCGAGGCGACCGCGCTGGAGCGCGCCTTCGACCGGCTGTGCTACCGCGCCCGCGGGCTCGTGCGCGCGCCGGACGGCGTCGCCATGCGCTACTACCTCTACGCGACGCTGTTCCAGCGGGCCGTCTACCTCCTTGACGACGCCTCGTGGCAGCGCGGGGACGAGCGCGCCCCCGACCCGTCGTCCTTCCACGACCTGGCCGCGCTCGTGCGCCAGGTGCGCGCCGCGCGGACGCCCGAGGAGCACGCCGTGATCAGACGGTGCCTCCAGATGCTGCTCGACCTGGTCGAGATGCCCGAGGGGCGCGTGAGGATCTTCTTCCGCAGCATGCTCCACACCCTCATGCTCATCGTATCCGACGAGCCCGCGCGGGGCCGGCGGCTCGCCGCCGCGGGCATGGCGCCGGCGCGCGAGGTCCTGCGGTCAGTGCTCGACCTCATCGACCCGGACGCCGCGCAGTTCCGCTTCGCGACGCGGCTCGCCGCGGTGATGGCGACCACCTCGACTATCAGCCTGCTGTGGGGGTTCGAGCACGTGTACTGGCTGCCCCTCAACGCCTTCCTCCTCCTCATGCCGAGCTACGAGGAGAGCGCCCACCGCATGCGCACGCGCCCGGTGGGGACCGCGCTCGGATGCATCCTGGTGTTCGCTTGCGGCCACGTGGTCCAGGGGACCCTCGCCGTCTACGCCTTCTGCATGGTCATGATCCTGTTCGTCTACGCCTGCACCCCCGGGAGCTGGCAGCAGGCCGTGTTCTCGAGCTCGTTCGCGCTCATGATGGCCTCGCTGACCATCGGCGAGGCGACGGCCATGGCGCTCCGCCTGCTGTTCGTGCTGCTGGCGGTCGCGATCGTGCTCGTGGTGAACCGGTTCGTCCTGCCCTCCCGCCGCGAGCGCATCTACGAGGGCAACAAGCGGCAGCTCATGAGGATCGAGGACGCGTACTGGGACCTCGTGGCGGCCAGCGTGGTGCGCCATGTGCCGCTTCACCGGTCGGGCGAGATGCTCTCCGCGTTCCATCTGGTGTACGAGGAGGCCTACGCCTACGCGCAGGGACTCGACGACGCGGCGGAGCGCTCGCGCGAGACGGGGCGCCTCGTGGTGCTGTGGCACATGTTCTCGGAGGTGGAGCAGGTCGAGTACCTCGTGCAGTCCGGTGAGCTGCCCGAAGGGGACCTCGCGCTCGTGCGGACGCTCGCCATGCGCCTCAAGGGGCGGCCGGCGGTCTCGTCGACCTCCCATGCCACCGTGGCCCTGATCGACGAGGTGGCCTCCGACGACCTGCGCTACGCGCTGCACCGCTACGTGGAGAACGGCCGGCGCCTGGCGTCATGAGGCGGAAGCGGGCAGGCCGCCGCCCGGCCTGCCGTCAGGCGCCCTACAGGCGGCCCGCCTCGGCGAGCATCTGACGGGCGTGGTCGAGCGAGGCCCGGGCGGTGTCGCCGGAGAGCATGCGCGCGACCTCCGCCACGCGCGCGTCGCCGGACACCTGGTGCAGGGTCGTCCGCGGCATCTCGCCGTCGAGCTTCTCGACGACGTAGTGGCGCTCCCCCATCACCGCGACCTGGGCGAGATGGGTGACGACGATCACCTGGTGCGTCCGCGCGAGGTCGGCGAGGACGAGGGCGAGGGCCCGGGCGACCGAGCCGCCGACGCCCGCATCGACCTCGTCGAAGACGAGCGTGTCGACGCCGTCCGCCTCCCCGAGGACGACCTTGGAGGCGAGCATCACGCGCGAGAGCTCGCCGCCCGAGGCGATCCGGCGCAGCGGCCGCGGGGTCATCCCCGGCCCGCTGCGGTAGAGCAGCTCGCAGGAGCGCGGGCCGGCGTCGGTCCACGCGCTGCGGGGGAGCTCCCGGCTCTCCCACACGAGCTCGGCGCGGCCCATCTCGAGGCGCGCCATCTGCTTGCCCACCTCGCGGCAGAACCGAGGGGCCGCGGCATCGCGCGCCCGGGTGAGGGCGCGGGCGGCACCGCGGAGCTCGTCCTCCGCGCGCTCGCGCGCCTCCCGGGCCGCGCGCATGCGCGCCTCCGCGTCGTCGACGAGCGAGAGCAGCTCGCGCGCCTCGTCGCGGCGCGCGAAGACGTCCTCCATCCGCGGGCCGAACCGGCGCATGAGCCCCTTGAGGTCCGCATGGCGCTGCTGGGCGGCGGCGAGGCGGGCGGGGTCGTACTCGACGCCGTCGCGGTACCTGCGCAGCTCGGAGGCCGCGTCCTCGATGGTGATGGCCGCCGAGGAGAGCTCGTCGGCGAACTCGGAGAGGCGCGCGTCGACCGCGCCCATGCGCGCGAGCTCGGAGATGGCGGCGTTCAGGCCGTCGAGCGCTCCCCCCTCGTCGGAGAGGGCGGCCTCCGCGTCGTTGGCGCATACGGCGAGCGCCTCGGCGTGCTCGGCGCGCGGCAGGCTCTCCTCGAGCTCCTCGAGCTCCCCGGGTTTCGGATCCGCCTCCTCGATGCGCTCGAGCGCGAAGCGCGCCTCCTCGATCCTGGCCCCCTGGGTGCGCGCGGCCTCCTCGACGCGGGCGAGCTCGCGCTCGGCCGCGCGCGCGGCGCGCAGCGCCCCACGGTAGGCCTCGAGCGCGGCGGAGACCGTCGGTCCCGCCCACGCGTCGACCATCCCCACATGGGACGCGGGGTCCAGCAGGCGCTGATGCTCATGCTGGCCGCACAGGTCGATCTGGGAGCCGACGCGCTCGGAGAGCTCGCGGACGCTGGCGAGCGCGCCGTCGATGCGCACGCGGCTGCGCCCGTCGGCCGAGACGCGGCGGGACACGACCGTGCCCTCCGTGTCGTGCGGCCCGGCGAACACGCGGCCCTCGACGACGGCGGCCGCCTCCCCCTCGCGGACCATGGCGGAGTCGGCGCGCTCGCCCATGAGCAGCTTGCAGGCGGACAGCAGGGCGGTCTTGCCCGCCCCCGTCTCGCCGGTGAGGACGGTCAGCCCCGCGCAGGGTTCCAGCTCCGCCTCGCCGATCAGGGCGAGGTTCTCGACGCGGATGTCATCGATCATGGCCGCGCACCCCGTAGAAGACCCTGGAGACCGAGTTGTAGAAACTCTCGGGACCGTAGTCGAGCAGAAGCACGTCGGCGTCCCCGCGCCGGGCGACGACGCGCTCGATGCGGCCCGCGCAGGTGACGAACTGGCCGTCGACGGAGATCGCGGGATCCGAGGGGCGGTCGTGCGAGACGGCGATCTCCACCGCGTCGGCCGGGGAGGTCAGGAAGGCCCGCGCCTGGATCGTATGGGCGGCGATGGGCACGAACACGAGGCCGGTGAACTCGGGGCTGACGATGGGCCCGCCGGCCGACAGGGCGTAGCCCGTCGACCCCGTGGCCGTCGAGACCACCACGCCGTCGCCGCGCAACCGGTCGATATGGTGGCCGGACACCGAGACGTCGAACTCGACCATCTCGGAGAGCGGGCCGCGGGTGAGCGCCATGTCGTTCAGGCCGCAGGCGCGCACGGTCTCAACCGCGCCGTCCTCGGAGACGGCGGTGACCTCGCAGTCGAGCGTCGCGCGGCGGCTGACGTGCATCTCGCCGGCCAGCGCGTCGGCGACCACCCCGAGGATGTCGCGCTCAGCGGGGCTCGCCGCGGTGAGGAAGCCCAGATGGCCGTAGGACAGCCCGAGGATGGGAATCTCGCGGGAGCCCACGATCCGGGCGGCGCGCAGCAGCGTGCCGTCCCCGCCCAGCGAGATCACCAGCCCGCTGCCGTCGACGACGTCGTCGGGCGCGGTCTCGATCAGGGAGCGCGGGTCGCGCGCCCAGGCGACCTCGTAGCCCTGGCGGGTGAGCCAGAGCTCCAGGGTGAGGCCGCTTTGGACGGCCTCATCGTTCTGATAGTTGGGGACGAGGAAGATCTTCATAGCGTCTTCGACCTTTCGACCAGCCGTTCCACCTGGCTCCCGAGCGCCTCGGGACCCTCCCGCCCGGCCAGTGCCCGGTCACCGAGCAGGAAGAACTCGCGGTTGCCCTTCGCCCCCGTGATGGGGGACGCGCAGAGGTCGACGGGATACAGCCCGGACTCGGCGAACAGGGCGATGGCATGCTCGAGGACGCGGGCGTGGACCGCGGGGTCGCGGACCACGCCGCCGGCGCCCACCTCGTCGGGCGCCGCCTCGAACTGGGGCTTCACAAGGGTGAGGAACCTGCCCCGATCACCGAGCAGCTCCATGACGGCGGGCAGAATCACGCCGATGCCGGTGAACGAGACGTCGCAGACGGCGAGGTCGAAGGCGCCGGAGAACCCCTGCGCGGGCACGTCGACGATGTTGGTGCGCTCGAGCAGCGTGACCCGCGGGTCGCGGCGCAGGCTCCAGGCGAACTGCGCGCGCCCGACGTCCACCGCGACGACGCGGGCCGCGCCGCGCTGGAGGAGGCAGTCGGTGAAGCCGCCGGTCGAGCACCCGATATCGATGCACGTGAGGCCCGTGGGGTCCACGCCGAACGCGTCGAGCGCGCCCGCGAGCTTGAGCCCGCCGCGGCCGACGTACGGGATCCTCCCCTTCACATGGATCGAGGCGCCGGGCTCGATGCGCGCAGCCGGCGACTCGAGCCGCCCCCCGCCGCACGAGACGAGCCCCGCCATGCACAGGCGCAGGGCCTCGTCGCGGTCCGCGGCAAGGCCCTGGGCGATGAGCTCGTCGTCCACGCGCCCGCGACGCATGGCTACGCGGTCTCCCCGTCCGGTTCAGACCCGGCTGCGGGCTCCTGCTCCCCTCCGGCGGCCTCGACAGAGGCGTCCTCATCCATCCGGGCGGCGAGCTCGTCCTCCTCGCGCGGGGTGAGCTCGAAGGCGTCGACCATGTCGACGGCCTTGGAGCCGAGCGCGATCGCCTCGTCGAACAGGTCGAGGCTGCGCTCCAGGGAGGTGTCCTTGGAGCGCACGGTGGAGATGATCTCGTCGAGCCGCGCGGTGATGTCGTCGAAGTTGTGGACGGTGGACTCGGCCATGGGGCTACTCCGCGTCCTCGGTCGCGCCGTCAGCGGGTGCGGGCTCCGGTGCCGCCTCGGGCTGACCGGGAAGCGCGGAGGAACGGGAGATGCGGCCGAGCACGCCGTTGACGAAGCGCGCGGAGCGGTCGGTGCCGTATGCCTTGGCGATCTCGACCGCCTCGTTGATGATGATGGGGTCCGAGAGCGACGGGTCGCCCAGCAGGCGCATCTCGTACACGGCGATGCGCAGCAGGTTGCGGTCGGCGCTCGGCATGCGGTAGAGGCTCCAGTTGTCCGACACCGCGTGCAGGGCGTCGTCGATGGCGTCGAGATGGGCGTAGCAGCCGCGGGCGAGCGCGACGGCGTAGGGGTCGAGCGGCCCCTTGGACAACAGGTAGTCGCCCTCGAGGATGTCGTTCACCGGGAGGTCGCGCGCCTCGGCCTGGAACAGGATCTGGAGGGCCTGGGAGCGGGCGAGCGTGCGCCCGCGCTCAACTTTCAAACTCAAGAGCTACTCCTTGGGGAAGACGAGCCCGTCGATGCAGACGTCGACCGCGCTGACGCCGACGCCGACCTGGCCGTCGACGGCCTTGACCACCGCGGCGCGCACCGCCTCGGCGAGCTTTTTGAACGGATAGCCGAAGAACACGGTCACGCGGACGGTGATGTGCAGGCGGTCGCCCTCGACCTCGGCCTCGATGGGAGGCAGCGAGGAGGCGGAGGGCTTGGCAGAGAACATCGACACCAGGTTGGTTGCCAGGTCGCGCACGCCCACCGACGCGATGCCCTCGACCTCCTCGACGGAGCGGGAGATGATGATGGAAAGCACCTCGGGAGCGATGGCGAGGCCGTCGATCCGGATCTCTGAAGACATGTTCTCACCCATTTCCTTTGGATCAGGTCTGGAGGTACGGCTCGGGTCACCGAACCAGTCTACACGATACCCCAACCGCGCGGCCGTGCGCGCGCGACATCGGCGCACGACGAAAAAAGGGCGGGACCCGAAAGCCCCGCCCTGTGCGCGAACCCGGTCGCAAGACGGCTAGACGCGGGAGACGAACTTCCCGTCGCGGGTGTCGACCTTGATCTTCTCGCCGACGTTGAGGTACATCGGGACCTGGACGGTGGCGCCGGTCTCGATGACGGCGGGCTTGGTGCCGCCCTGGACGGTGTCGCCCTTGAAGCCGGGGTCGGTCTCGGTGACCTCGACCTCGATGAACATCGGCGGGTTCACGCCCATGAGCTCGTCGTCGGCGTAGAGCAGCTGGCAGACGTCGTTCTCCTTGAGCCACTTGGAGTTGTCACCGATGAAGTCCACGGGCACGGGGACCTGGTCGTAGGTCTCCATGTTCATGAAGTAGTAGTGGTCGCCGTCGTTGTAGAGGTACTGCATCTCGGTGGTGGTCAGCGTCACGCTCTCGAACTTGGTGCCGGCGTTGCAGGTGTTCTCGACGACGCGGCCGGTCTTGATGTCCTTGGTCTTGTAGCGGACGAAGGCGCCGCCCTTGCCCGGCTTGACGTGCTGGAACTCGACGATGGTGCAGACCTTGTCCTTGATGCGGAGGCCGAGGCCGTTCTTGAAATCGGCGGTGGTGATCGATGCCATGGAGAAGCCTTTCTCACTCGATGCAGGTAACTGTGACAGTATACGACGGAAGGGGGGCCTGCGCAAAACGCGCACGCGCCGCGCGGGCCCGCATGAGGGGCGTCGCCTAAGGATCAGCAGTCGACGACCTGGAGCTCGTGGGGGCTGCGGGTGAACGGCTCGAAGCCCTCCTCCGTGACCAGGCCGTAGTCCTCCAGGCGCACGCCGCCCACCCCGGGCAGGTAGACGCCCGGCTCGATGGTGATGACGGAGCCGGCCTCGACGATGTTGCTGCGGCGGCCGAAGTTGGGCAGCTCGTGGATCTCGATGCCGACGCCGTGGCCGAGGCCGTGGCCGTAGAAGTCGCCGTAGCCCGCATCGGAGATGATCTTCACCGACAGGTTGTGGATGTCGGAGCCGTCGACGCCCGCGTGAACCGCGGCGGCGCACTCCTCGTGCGTGCGCCGGACGAGGTCGTAGATCGCGCGCTGCTCATCGGAGGGCGCGCCCATGACCACGGTGCGGGTCATATCGGAGTCGTAGTCCCGGTACCGCGCGCCGTAGTCCATGAGCACCAGGTCGCCGCGCTCGATGACGCGGTCGCTCGGGACGGCATGGGGGTTCGCGGTGTTGGGGCCCGAGGCGACGATGGAGTCGAAGGCGAGCCCGTCGGCACCGTGGTCGTACATGAAGGTCTCGAGCTCGGTGCGGACCTGCTTCTCCGTGAGGCCGGGGCGCAGGAAGGAGAGCATGTGCTCGAAGGCGGCGTCGGTGATGGCCTGCGCGGAGCGCATGAGCTCGACCTCCTCGGCGTCCTTCACCGCGCGCATGCGGCGGATGTCGCCGTGCATCTGCGGGAGGGCCGCCGCGATGGAGCGGTCCTCGAGGCCGCGGACGATGCCCTGGTAGAACGACAGCTGCATGTCGTCCTCGATCGCGACCGTGCGGCTCGCCGTCTCGAGCGCGCGCTGGGCGACCCAGCCGGGGATGTCGAAGCCGTCCATATCGACCTGCCAGGGATGCCCCTCGGGCAGCCGCTCGGCGAAGGTGTTGAAGTAGCGCGAGTCCGTGTGCAGGAAGCACGCGTCCTCGGTGATGAAGGCGGCGTGCGGGAACTCGAAGGTGTAGTCGAACACCCCGGTCGCCCCGGTGAGCCAGCGCAGGTTCGCCTCGTCGCGGATGACGACGGCGTCGTAGCCGCGCTCGGACATGAGGGCGCGCAGCCGCGCGATGCGGCCCGCGGGCCCGTGAACGGTATCGGTCATAGCCCGGTCCTTTCCGTGTTCCGATGGTCTAGGTCGTGCGAACACGATTCTAGCGCTCCCGGCGCGCGCCGTCAGTTCCCGGCGCCCGTCTCGGCGAGCAGCTCCGCGCGCGAGGCCAGGAAGGCCTCGGCATGGCGCGCGAGCACCTCGTCGTCGACGGACGAGAGGCGGATCGTGCCGGGGCGCTTGGGGAGCGACAGCATGAAGCGGTTGGAGCGCAGGAAGCGGTCCGCCTTGAGCGCGGAGACGAAGCGGTCGGCGTCGAGCTCGAAGGGCACCTCCTCGACCCCCAGGTCCTCGAGGCGGTCGTCCTGCTCGAAGATGACGTCGACGTCGAGGTCGCAGACGTCGTGCCCGAGCCGGGCCTCGAAGCGCATGCCCTCGGCGAGCAGGCGGTACCAGGGGACGCCCGGCCCCAGGCAGGCGGCGAGGGCGCGAGCCGTCGAGGCGCCGTAGCCGAGCGCGGTGCGCGCCGAGGGGCTGGCGGAGCGAATGGCCCCGGCGCGCGCCCCCTGGGTCTTGCAGAGTGCCCCGGTGAAGGCGACCGCGTCCCCGGCCACCATGCCCTCGATGCGCTCGGGGAACTGGTCCCACGCGCGGCGGCTCTCGGCGAGCGCGGTCCCGAGCATGGTGACGTAGCCCGCCCCGAGCTCCTCGACCGGCCGGCCGAGGACGCGGGTGAGGTCGCAGACGACCATGTCCCAGCGCGGGCGCGCCGACACCACCTCGTCCACCCCCCCGACCGACAGCGGGCGCATGGCGGTCGTCAGGGTGCACATGGCGTCGAGGGTCTGCGGGATCGCCGCGCAGGACATGCCGTCGCACCACAGGCCGGCGGCGAGCGAGACGACCGAGCACAGGCGCACGCCGCCCACGGCGACCACGAGGTCGTCGGCGGTGAGGCCGCGCTCCGCGAAGGCCGCGAGCAGACGGCCCGCGGCGTCGAAGCCCTCGAGCCCCCCGTCGTCGGCGGCCTCGTAGCGGAAGACCTCGAACCCGATGTCGACGAGCGCGCGCCGCACGGCGTCATCGGTTGTTTGCTCGGATGAGCCGTCGAGGGCGACGAGCGCGCGCTTGGGGGCGCCCACCACGTTCTTCAGGATCCGGGGCAGATCGTCCATCACCGAATCCCCGACCCGGTAGTCGGTGCAGGTGGTCCCGAAGTTGACGAGCTGACGGCGGACGGTCATAGCAAACCACGCTCCAAAAGCATCTCGGCGCACAGATAGGAGACATCCTTGAAGCTCCTGCCGCGGATGTCGACGGTCAGGTCGGCGGCCTGCTCGTACAGGGGCCGACGGTGGGCGAGCAGACGCTCGGCGTGCTCGGCGGAGCGGAAGTCGGGGCGCGTGTCCCGGCGGCGTATCTGCCGCAGGGAGTCGCCGATATCGCATTCGAGGTAGACGCAGTAGCCCATCTCGCGCATGAGGACGATGTTCTCGGGGGTCTCGACGATGCCCCCGCCGCAGGAGACCAGCAGGCTGCGCTCCTGGGACAGCGACGCGAGCGCCTCGGTCTCGAGCTCGCGGAACCGCGGCTCGCCCTCGCGCTCGAAGATGCGGGTGACGCTCAGGCCGCGCCGCCGCTCGACCATGCGGTCGGTGTCGACGTAGCGCCGGTTGAACATCCTCCCGAGGTTGCGCGCGAGCGTGGACTTGCCCGCACCGAGGAACCCGATGAAGAAGATATGGTCGCTCCCCCGCTTCACGGAACCGGTCATCTCGCCCCTACTCCTCGCAGGGCACGCGACGCAGGGCCCTGCGCTCGAAGATGCGGAAGATGCGCGTGTACCACAGGTCGACATGGGTCTGGGGCTTGACGAGGATCGAATCGACCCCGGCGAGGTTGGCCGACCAGACGTCGGTGTAGAGCTGGTCGCCGATCAGCACGGCGGCCTCGCGGGCGACGCCCATGCGCGCGAGGGCGCGCGTGAGGGCGAACGGGAGCGGCTTGCAGGCGAAGCATATGCTGTCGAGCCCGAGCTCGGCGGCGGAGCGCTCCACCTGGTCGCGATGCCAGTTGTTGGAGACCATGTAGAGCTTGAAACCGAGCTCGCGGGCATGGTCGAGCCACGCGGCGACCGAATCGGGCGCGCAGGCGCGGTCGCGCGGCACGAGGGTGTTGTCGCGGTCGAGCATGATGGCGCGCTTGCCGGCGGCCCACAGGGCGTCGAGGTCGATGCGCTCGACACGGGAGACGTAGCGTTTCGGGGACAGGATGCTCATGACAGGGACTCCGCATAGGCCTGGCTGTCGCGTTCGAACTGGGCGTAGTCCGAGCTGAAGCGATGGGTGCCGTCTCCCTCGGGGGAGGCGACGTAGTACAGGTAGTCGGTCTCATCGGGGTTGAGCGCGGCCTCGATCGAGGAGACCGAGGGGCTGCAGATGGGCCCGGGTGTGAGGCCGAGGTTGGTGTAAACGTTGTAGGGGGAGTCGATCTCGAGGTCGGAATAGGTGACCGGGTCGCTGCCCCCGCCGCGGGCGTAGACGATCGCGGCGTCGATCTGGAGGTACATGCCGGCGTCGAGCCGGTTGTAGATCACGCTCGCGACGACCGGGCGCTCCTGCTCGACGGCCGTCTCGCGCTCGATAAGCGAGGCCATGGAGACGATCTGCTGGGCGGTGAGGCCATTCGTGCCCGATGCGAGGTCGAGCCCCTCAGTCTCCACCTCGAACTGGTCGAGCATGGCGCGGATGACGTCGTCGGCGGTCGCCCCCTCGGTGAAGGTGTAGGTCTTGGGGTACAGGTACCCCTCGAGGGAGTCGTCGTAGGCGCCCTCGACGAACGGGTAGTCGGCGGCGTAGTTGGACGCCTTCGCCTGCGCGAGGAACTCGTCAGCGGGTATGCCGAGGGCCTCCTCCACGCGCGCCGCCGTCTGGGCGACGGTGAGGCCTTCCTGGACGGTGAGCTGGTTGCCGGCGTTGGGGCCCTCGACGAGCTGGTTCACGACGTCCACGGGGTCCATGCCGGTGTAGAGCAGGTAGTCGCCCGGCTTGATGGACTGGGCCGCACCGAGCTGCTCGACGGCGGCGTAATAGTCCTGAGGACGGTCGATGACGTGGTTCTCGGAGAGGGTCTGGGCGATCTCGTCGCCCGAGGCGCCCTGGGCGACGGTGACGCGGACCTCCTGGCCGGCTTCGACGGCGGGGGCGAAGGCGCCCCCGACGAGGGCCCCGACGCGCGGCACCACGAGGACCGCGAGCACGACGGCGACCGCGACGGCGACGATGACGCCCGCGGCGACCGCCGCCGGCGAGGTGCGCTTGCGGGCGACGCGCGGCCTCACCGGGCGGACGGGTGCGGGCCGCGGCGTCGTGCGAT
>NZ_JAQECM010000041.1:0-16893 GCF_027669965.1 Candidatus Collinsella stercoripullorum
GCACCCTATCGTACACGCCCGCGCGGACAGCGCGCCGCGGGCGGCCCCGCGCGACCGCGCGCCACCGGCCCCGCCGCGACGGCGCTCCACAAAAAACGCGGGAGCCGTACGGCCCCCGCGTCTCGGTCCGAGGCGGTCGGGGCCCACACCGCCCGACCGCCCGCGCCGCCCGCGCCCCTAGGCGCGGCCGCGCTCCTGGTCCTCGAGCTTGATCAGGATGCGGCGGTACCCGCCCTGCTCGCCGTTGAGCGCTTTGGACACGCGGCTCACCGTGGTGGACGACGCCCCCGTGCGCGCCTGGACCTCGACATAGGGCTCGCCCTCGTCGAGGTAGCGCGCCACCTGCAGGCGCTGCGCGAAGTCGCAGATCTCTCGCGGGGTGCATAGGTCGGTGAGGAACGCGCGAACGTCCTCCTCGTTCTCGAGCAGCAGGACCGAGCGCACGAGCTGCTCGACGTCGCCGCGCTCAAACATCTTCTCGATATTCATGACGTACCGCCGTATCCGCTAGAAACGTATAGAGAGCATACTGGCGGCGGGCTCCTGCGCAAGGATTCTATTCACAGTGCAGGGCTGACCGGACCCGCCGCATGCAGTGTATCACACCATCGCGCTAAAGTGGAACCCGTACCGACGAGCGGCTGCTTCCGGGACGGTCGGGGGAACGCCGCGCTACAGGCGCGGGAGCGTGGGCACGAGGGAGAGCCGCTCCGCGACGCCGTCCGTCCACGACACCCGGTCGGCGTCGTCGATCAGGACCGCCTCGATCCCGGGCAGCCCCCCGATGAGGTCGAGCGCCGCGCGCGACCCGGCCATGAGTGCCGTGGTCGACCACCCGTCGCAGTCGATGGAGCGCGCCGCGACGATGGTCGCGCTCGTCAGGTCGGTGCGCGCCGGCCTGCCGTCGGCCGGGTCCAGGATGTGGTGGTAGGTGATGCCGCCGCGCGTGAACCGCCGCTCGTGCAGGCCGCTCGTCACCACGGACCCGTCGGCGACCTCCACGATCGCGCGGCTATGCGCCGGGTCGAGCGGGTTCACGATGCCGATGCGCCACGGCGCGCCCGCGCGCGAGCCGGGACCCCCCGGCCGCCCGCCGCGCACGAGCACGTTGCCCCCCAGGTTGATCGCGAAGCGGGTCACCCCGCGGCCCGCGAGCAGCCCGGCGAGGTCGTCGGCGACGTACCCCTTGGCGATGCCGCCCAGGTCGAGCACGGTCCGCGGGTCGTCGATGGCGAGGGTCGGGGCTCCCCCCTCCCCCTCGCCCACCGCGATATGGCGGAAACCCACATGCGGGAGGGCGCGGGCGATGTCGCGCCGCGAGGGCACCGTGCCCGCATGGAAGTCCCACAGGGACGTGACCGTCCCCATGGTGATGTCGAAGCGGCCCCCGCTCGCCGCGCAGTACCCCAGCGCGCGCCGCGTGAGGTCGGCGGTCTCGGGCGCCACGGGGACGGGGTCGGGCGAGGCCGCATGGGCGCGGGAGATGTCGGAGTCCGGGCGCGTGCGCGACAGCCTGCGCTCGAAGTACAGGCACCGGTCGCGGCAGGCCGCCAGCGCGCCGTCGAGCTCGGCGGCGACGGCGGGGTCCGCCGGGTCGGCGCCGTCCGGCGCGTAGGCGTGCAGATGCACGTCCGTGTTGAAGACGAAGAGCGAGATGACCCTCGAGCCGTCGGCGGCGGCATGCGCGTTTGCTGTGGACGGGTCACCGTAATGGGGGCTTGGCTGCAACGGACGGCCTTTCCTGTGGAAGAATCATCCCGACCATCATAGCGCCCCGCCGCCCGCGCGGGGCGGACCCGAAAGGCGGACGACCATGCGGTTCATCCTCAACTGGCTGCTCACTTCCATCGCCATCGCCATCGCGGCCTACGTCGTGCCGGGCATCGAGCCGTTCGGCCCCGCCGAGGCATGGGTGTGCTTCGCCTTCACGGGCCTGTTCCTCGGCCTGGTGAACTCGCTCGTGAAGCCGATCCTCAGCGTGATCTCGCTTCCCGTCACCATCCTCACGCTCGGGATCTTCCAGCTCGTCATCAACAGCCTCATGCTCGAGCTCGCCGGCTCGCTGTCGGTCAACCTGCTCGGGGCGGGCATCGCCATCTCGGGCTTCGGGGCGGCGTTCATCGGCGGCATCGTCATCAGCATCATGTGCTCGGTTCTGGGAGCCGTCACCAAGGACGCCTGAGGCCGCCGGCGCGCGGGAGAGGCGTCAGTCGAGGCAGGCGACGCCGCGCGGGGCGGAGGCGAGGTCGGCGATGGAGATCGAGTCGAGGTACTCGGCGATCATGGAGTCCAAGCGCGACCACATGCCGACGGTCGGGCACTCGCCTGCGCGGTCGCAGCCGCGGCGGCTGCCCTCCAGGCATGAGACCGGGGCGAGGCTGCCCTCGGTGAGGCGCAGGACCTCCCCCACCGCGTACTCGTGAGCGGGCCGGGTGAGACGGTACCCGCCGCCCTTGCCGCGCATGCCCGAGAGCAGCTGCGCGCGGACGAGCGTCGAGAGGATGTTCTCGAGGTACTTCTCCGACACGTCCTGACGCTCGGCTATCTCCTTCAGAGGTATGCGTCCGTCGCCTTGGTTCTCGGCGAGATCGACCATGACGCGCAGCGCGTACCGCCCTTTCGTTGACACCAACATGGTCGTCTCCCCCCTTCTTGTCCGGTTTCGGTATCAGGATACCAAATTCACCGCAAGCTCGCAGCTACGATGCCTGAAATGGAGGGGTCGCTAATTCAAGGAACGACACCCCTTGCGACCTCGGATCCAGCCGTACAATCGAAGTGCGGGGCGGATGCCGGGCGGCGGGCTTGCGCCAGGCACCCGTCGATCCTATAATCCCTAGTTACTTGATAGGATTATTTCGCCCCGATGGCGCCGCCCATCCGGGATACAGGAGGAATCATGAACGTCTACACCTCGGTCGATCAGCTCATCGGCCGCACGCCCCTGCTCGAGCTCGCCCGGACCGAGCGCGAGCTCGGCCTGTCCGCACGCGTCCTCGTGAAGCTCGAGCGCTTCAACCCCGCCGGCTCCGTCAAGGACCGCGTGGCGCGCCAGATGCTCGATGACGCGGAGGCATCCGGGAGGATCTCCCCGGACCGCGGGTCGACCATCATCGAGCCCACGAGCGGCAACACCGGCATCGGGCTCGCCGCGCTCGCCGCGGCACGGGGGTACCGCATGGTCGTCACCATGCCCGACACCATGAGCCCCGAGCGCCGGCGCCTCATGGCCGCCTACGGCGCCGAGGTCGTGCTCACCCCCGGGGCGCAGGGCATGGCGGGCGCCATCGCCCGCGCCGAGGAGCTCGCCCGCGAGATCCCGGGCAGCATCGTCGCCGGGCAGTTCGAGAACCCCTCGAACCCCGCCGCGCACGAGGCGACCACCGGCCCGGAGATCTGGGAGGACACCGAGGGCGCCGTCGACGTGTTCGTCGCGGGGGCGGGCACCGGCGGCACCGTCACCGGCGTCGGCCGCTACCTGCGCGCCCGCAAGCCGGACGTGCGCATCGTGGCCGTCGAGCCGGCCGGCTCCCCCGTCCTCGAGGGCGGGCAGGCAGGCCCGCACGGCATCCAGGGCATCGGCGCCGGCTTCATCCCCGCGGTCCTCGACACGACGATCTACGACGAGGTCGTCCCCGTCGCTGACGAGGACGCCTTCGCGGCGGCCCGCGCGCTCGCCCGAACCGAGGGCGTGCTGGCGGGCATCTCATCGGGAGCCGCCCTGTGGGCGGCCATCGAGCTGGCGCGGCGGCCGGAGAACGAGGCCAAGACCATCGTCGCCCTGCTGCCGGACACCGGGGAGCGCTACCTCTCCACCGCGCTGTTCGCCGACGCCGAGTAGCCGGCGCCCCGTCGGACACGGACCGATGCACCGCGCCGCCGCGGACCCCCGACCGGGCCGTCCGCGGCGGCGCATGGCGCCGGGAGGCGGCATCGGGTACCATGGCGCGGGACACGAGACGGAAAGGGGATGCGGATGGCCTCACGGGGACACGTGCTGGTCGCCATGAGCGGCGGCGTCGACTCGAGCGTGACCGCCTACCTGCTCAAGAGCCAGGGCTACGAATGCGCGGGCGCGACGATGCGCCTCGCGTGCACGCGCCGGCTCGACGAGGAGGGGGCGCGCACCTGCTGCTCGCTCTCCGATATCGAGGACGCCGCCGCCACGGCGGCGCGCCTGGGCATCCCCCATCGCGTCATCGACCTGCGCCCGGTCTTCGAGCGCGAGGTCGTGGAGAAGTTCGTCCGCACCTATCGAGCGGGCGCGACCCCCAACCCCTGCATCGACTGCAACCGGTACCTCAAGTTCGGCGCCCTGCTCGATCACGCCCTCGAGGAGGGCTTCGACTACATCGCGACCGGGCACTACGCCCGCGTCGAGTGCGCACGGGGCGCATGGGAGCTGAGGCGCGGGGCAGACGCCGCCAAGGACCAGAGCTACGTGCTCTACTCGCTCACGCAGGAGCGGCTGGCGCACGTCCTTCTGCCCCTCGGCGGCCTCGGCAAGGAGGCCGACGTGCGCCGCATCGCGCGCGAGCAGGGGCTCTCCTCCGCTGAGAAACCCGACAGCCAGGGCATCTGCTTCGTGGGCGACGACGACTTCGCCTCCTTCATCGAGCGGCGCGACGGCAGGAGCCTCCCGGAGGGGGACGTGCTCGACCGCGACGGGCGCGTCATCGGCCGCCATCGCGGCGCCCTGCGCTACACCATCGGCCAGCGCAAGGGCCTCGGGGTCGCGGCGGCGCACCCGCTCTACGTCACCGCGCTCGACGTCGAGGCGAACACGGTCACCCTCGGCGGCGTCGAGGACCTCATGGCCGGCTCGCTCGTCGCGCACGACTGGATCTGGAGCGCGCCCGCGGCGCGCTGCGAGGAGCTCATGGCGGCGGCCGGAGAGGACGGCGCGCCCGTCGCCGCGAAGATCCGCTACCACCAGCCCGACCAGGAGGCGCGCATGAGCCTGGTAGACGCGCGGGCAGGGGCCGCGGGCGGCGTGCGCATCGATTTCACCCGCCCGCAGCGCGGCATCGCGCCCGGCCAGGCGGTCGTGGTCTACGAGGGCGACACCGTGCTCGGCGGCGGCTGCGTGACGGCGGTCGGCGGCGGGCGGTAGCCCGGTCCCCGACATGCGACGCGCCCTCGCGCACGTGCATACGATCGCGTCTTCACCTGCAGCTCCCCGAACCGGACCGCCTCCCATCCCCTGGACATCTGGTTTCCTGTCCAGGGGATGGGAGGCGGGTTGCGCGCGGAGGCGCCCGGGTGGGGCGTTGCGCGCCGCCGATACCGGGCGGCGACCGCACGCGGCGGAAGGGGCGCGGACCGGACCGCCCGCGCCCCATCGCGGGGAACGGGCGGTCTCGGCAGAGCCGGATTCCTACTTCATGATCTTGCGGAACAGCTCCACGACGGTCTCATGGTCGGCGTCGCGCGGGTTGCCCGGGTAGCAGGCGTCGGCCAGCGCGTCGTCGGCGATCTGGTCGAGCTCGTCCTCGGTGATGGCCTCGCAGACCGTCGGGATGTCCACGTCGGCGGACAGCTGGCGCACCGCGGCGATGGCGGCGTCGGCGGCCTCGTCGGTCGTCATGCCGGCGGTGTCGACGCCCATGGCGACGGCGACGTCGGCCAGGCGCTCCGCCACGACCGGCTTGTTGAACTCCATGGCGATGGGCAGCAGCATGGCGCAGGCGACGCCGTGCGGGGTGTCGTAGTGGGCGGACAGGGTGTGCGCCATGGCGTGGTCGATGCCCAGGCCGACGTTGGAGAAGCCCATGCCGGCGATGTACTGGGCGAGCGCCATGCCCTCGCGGCCGCTCCCGGGCTGGCCGCTCTTGGCCTCGGCCACGGCGTCGCGCAGGTTCTTGGAGATGAGCTCGATGGCCTTGAGGTGGAACATGTCGGTGAGCTCCCAGGCACCGCGGGTGGTATAGCCCTCGATGGCATGGGTGAGCGCGTCCATGCCGGTCGAGGCGGTGAGGCCCGCGGGCATGGTGGCCATCATCTCGGGGTCGACGACGGCGACCTCGGGGGCGTCGTTGGTGTCGACGCACACGAACTTGCGGACCTTCTCCACGTCGGTGATGACGTAGTTGATGGTGACCTCGGCGGCGGTGCCGGCGGTGGTGGGCACGGCGATGGTGAACACCGCGTGGTTCTTGGTGGGGGCGACGCCCTCGAGCGAGCGCACGTCGGCGAACTCGGGGTTGTTGATGATGATGCCGATGGCCTTCGCGGTGTCCATGGCGGAGCCGCCGCCGATGGTCACGATGCAGTCGGCCTCGGCGGCCTGATAAGCCTCGACGCCGTCCTGGACGTTCTTGATGGTGGGGTTGGGCTTAATCTCGGAGTAGAGGCTCCAGGCGATGCCCGCCTCGTCGAGCAGGTCGGTCACCTTGGCGGCGACGCCGAACTTCACGAGGTCGGGGTCCGTGCAGACGAAGACCTTCTGGAACCCGCGGCGGGTGATCTCGCCCGGGATCTCCTTGATCGCGCCCGCCCCGTGATAGGAGATGGTGTTCAAAACGATGCGATTGGCCATGTTGCCTCCCTAAAGAACCGCGATGCGCGCATCATCGGCACCGCGCAATTTTGGTACCACCAATATACCAAACTCTGATGGTCCAGTACCCGGAAAATACAATCCCCTTCGCCTGGCTCAGTCCCGATGAAGCGCGTTTTCCGATGAGACGCAGAGGGAAGGGAGGCGTCGCGACAAGTGTCGTCTCCGCATAACCGGACCCGTTCCCCACGGATATCGTGCTACCATCCTATACAGGCGCACAACTACGAAAGGTAGCTCCATGCAGGTGGAACCTGTGAAAAAGGAAACGCTGACCGAGCAGGTCATGAGCCAGCTTGCCGGCAAGATCACCTCGGGCGAACTCGAACCGGGCGAGCGTCTGCCCGACGAGCGCTCGCTCGCAACGATGTTCGGGGTGACGCGCAGCCGTATCAGGGAGGCGCTCCGGGCGCTCTCCCTTATCGGTCTTATCGAGATCAAGCCCGGAGGGGGTTCTTTCGTCTCCGAAAAGGGAGGGCAGATACCCCGCGAGACCCTTCTTTGGAGCTTCCACCGGGAGCTCTCCAACGTCTCCGATCTCTACGACGCCCGCAGGCTCATCGAGGAGACCGTCTATCTCTCCTGCTACGACCATCGCACCGACGAGGTCGTGCAGGTGCTGCAAAGGTATTCCGAGCAGCTCCTCGAACTCGACCCCGCGAGCGTGGACCTCGACGACCTCCTGGACTTGCTCGACGAGATCGACACCTACGTCGGGGAGCGCTGCGGAAACGGAATCTACGCGAAGCTTATGGACACCATGATCGTCCTACGCCACGATTCGGCTCGTCGGATTCTTTCCGTTCCCGCGTCCAGCGATAGCGCCATTCTTTGGCGCACGCGTATTCTCAAGGCATTCAACCAGGATGACCGCGAGATTTTCGCATCCACGGTGGATAGCTTCTTCACCAGCTCCGTCAAGCAGCTGACCGAATTCTGATCGGCATCCGGTCCCATCCGCTGACCGAGCACGGGAGACGCTTCCATGAAAAGGCCCGCAAACGCGATTGCCGTCGCATCTGCGGGCCCATGTCGAACTTCGCGCAGCTCGATCCTTCGGCTTTATTCCACGAGATTGGCAGCGACGACCCCGTCGACGTGCGCGGCAACGTCGTCGGATAGCCCCTCGAACGGCTTCCTCATTGCCCCAACGGAGACCCCCCGCTGGGAGAGGATGTGCTTGATCGAGGGGAAGAGCCCCGCCCCCATGATCGCCTCCATGATGTTATTCGCACGGACCTGCAAACTCCGCGCCTCATCGATCCGCCCCTCCGTGAACGCCTGGAGAACCCTCCGGTAATGTGGGAGCATGAAGTTGAACGTCGACCCGATGAACCCGTCGCACCCCATCGCCAGAAACGCCACCATCTCGTTCTCAAAGCCTCCGAAACACTTGAGCGAAGGATTGATGGCGCGCAGACGCTCCATCTCATAAAGATCGAGATTCGTGTGCTTCACCCCGGCGATGGCACCCGAGGCGAACATCGCACGGGTATCGGGGTCGTACAGATTGAGCGCACGGTGCGTGTTCATCGGAATGTTGTAGTAGTAGATGCCCTCCCCGACCGCATCGGAAAGAGCGTCATAATATCCCGCCACCGCGTGGGATGAATAACCAAAGTAAATCGGAGGCGTCGCAGCAATCCTCTCATAACCCATGTCTTTGGCCGCTCGAGCATAGCGAACGGCCTCATCGGTTCCGCAAGAGCCCACATGGGCGAAAAGCGTACAGCGGTCGCGGTACTCGGCGAAGACCTCGAATAGATGGATGCGCTCCTCCGGCGTGAGAAGGAAACACTCCCCTGAGGACCCTGCGACGAAGAACCCCGCGGCGCCCTCCTTCAGGTTGGTCTCTATCATTTGGCGGATAACCTCGTCGGAGATTCGCCCATCATCCGCAAACGGCACTACCGACGCGACATACAGTCCTTCCATAATCGTTCCTTCCAATAAGCAAGGGTGGCGCGGACAAACGTCACGCCACCCGATACCGACAATTCGTGTATCCCCGGATTTAGTCCAGGTGGTAGAGCTCCTCCATATCGACCCAGGGTCCGTCCTCGGTGAGCGGCTTCATGCAGGGCACGACCGCCGCCCACCACTCCTGGGTCCTGGGGTCCGCCGCCATCTTGGCCATGTCGGCCTCGTAGTCGTCGCCGGTGTACTCGTAGTAGGAGAACAGCAGGCCGCCGTAGTGGTAGATCGAGTAGTTCCGCAGGTTGCAGGCCTTGATCATCTCGTTCACGCCCTCGAACGGGGCGGCGTGGTAGGCCTTGTAGGCGCGGTACCCCTCCTCGCCGTTCACGCGCGAGACGGAGCCGAAGCGCTGGATCTTGCCCATATTCCATTCCTTTCTATTATGGGGCACGATGGATCCGTGCCCGTTGCCTCACGTTCTAGGACAGCCGATACACCCTGCGAGCGTTTCCCGAGAACAGCGCCTCGCGGTCTCCGGCATCAAGGCTGTCGGTGATCTCGAGCATCGCCCTGGTCCATTCATCGAAGCTCATCGCGACGTTAAGGACCGGGAAATTGCTGGCGAACATCAGCTTGTCTGCATCGAAGCACTCGAGCGCGACGCCGACGGAGCGCGCGAGCCCTTCGATGCTCCACTCCCCGCTCGGGTTCAACCCGGAGACCTTGCATATCACATTGGGAAGGGAACCCAGTTCCCGCATGTTCTTGCGCCATGCGTCCTGGTAGGCTCGCTCATCGGCGGTAGGAGTCGTGCGGGCCATGACATCGGCGTCCACGATTCCCATATGGTCGAGCACGATGACGGTGTCAGGGCACTCGCGCGCCACGACGGCGAGATCGCCCAATTCGGGACAGCGCACGCACCCCTCGAACACGAGACCCAGATCCCCGAGATGCCTCACGTTTTCGATAAATCGGGGAGACAGGCAGGTGCCGGGAGCCGCGGAGGGAACATGGAGCACTTGGCGAACCCCGCGAACCTGGGGACACTTCGACCAGCCATCGATATAACCTTCGAAAGCGGACGACGTCAGGTCTCCGGCTATGCATGCACCGGCGAACACGGTCCGGCGATCCTCCACGAGGGAGCATGCCAATTCGTTCTCTCGGGAACGTTCGTCGGGTGCCATATCGACCTCGATATACACAGCTTGGCTGATCGAGTACAGACCGTCCCCTTTGCCGCTCTCCGCGCGGTAATCCTCCGTACTCCACGTGCGCTTCAGGACCGACCCCTCGCTATCGAGCCACGGGAGCCTGTAGGAGTCGAGGTCCCAGACATGAACGTGCGTATCGACGATTTCCATCATCAGCATCTCCTAGCATCGCCCCGGGGCGCAGGTAGTCACTCGGTATAGTCGACGGGGATACCGCCTTCGGCACTGGATTTGTAGCAAGCCTCCACGACGCACATGGTATGGAACGCGTCTTCGACCGAATTCATGTACACATACGAAGGGTCGTCGAGCTTCTTCATCAGGCCGCCCATCGTCCCGATGAACGCCTCGTTGAACCAGCTGCCACGTACGGGAAGCTCTTTCCACTCACCGTCGTCGTACGTGATGTACTCGACACGATCGGGCTCCCCCTCCGGATAGTCGTACATTAGCCCGAGCTTCACGCGGATCGCGCCCTTCAAGCCCTCGATCTTCAGAATGGACTCCTGATAATCCTTGGCGTAATCGTGATTGAAATTGATGTGCAGGTTCACGCGCAGGTCGTCGCCATAATCCATGATGATCGCGGTGCGGGTCTGAGCAAGCTCGCGCATCTTGGGATGCTGCATCGTCTTGCAGTACACCGCAGTGGGGTCGCCCACCAGGCTGCGGATATTGTCGATATAGTGGATGGAATGGTAGTTGATCTCCACACGGTCTTTAGGGAACAGGAACGGCCAGAGATTCCACGGCTGGGTACCGACGAGACGGTGGTCGATGTCGACGACCTCGCCGATAACCCCGCGGTCGATGAGGTCGCGCACCGCGATCATGTAGGGAGCCTGGCGCAGCTGGAAGTTGATTCCCGCGACTAGGCCCTTCTCACGGCAGATGGACAGGATCTCCCGAGCCTGCTCGATGCTCTCACCCATAGGCTTCTGGATGAGAACGCCCGCCCCGTCGGGAAGCTGACGCAGGATATCGGGCGTCGCGTTGGCGGGAACGGCGATGTCGAAGACGGCATCATATCTCTTTCCATATGCGACAAGCTCCTCAACGGAGGATGCGACATGCGGGACCCCCCAGTCCGCAGCGGCCTTTCGGGCGGCTTCGGGGTTGAGGTCGTAGACCGCCTTGACGGGGAATCCCGCGAGCTTATATGCGGGGTAATGGGATCCCTGAACGATTCCGCCTGCACCGATGGAGACGATGTTACGCGGATGCTCGGGCATTTCGGGACGGTAGGTGAGCTCGTCGATGCTGGTGACATTATCTACTGCCATGATGTACTCCCAATCTGAACAGAAATGGCGATGAGGAAGAATCCGGGATGCGCAACGGCCGTCGTCTTGGGCGGTTTCGAGACGCATTTCGTCGGAACGTGATAAATAACAATATTAGTAGGTTATTACATGCCGTTACTGATACCCAGAACGATAAGGGCGATGATGATCACGGCGTTTCCAGCAAGGGCGATCTTGCGCGGACCGGGGAACCCTGTCCACTCGCCGTCCTTGAAGCCCCATGCGTTCGCCACGATGAGCGCAAGGCCGTTGAACATGATCCAGCCGATAACGGGACCGAGCTCTCCGAGCAATCCGGTGGCGATCGCATACACGCCGAGAGCCGCGTACCAGACGAATGAGGTGAGAAGAACCTTGCCATACGCCTTCCCGCACCCGGGCTTGACATAATCGGAGAACGTCTTGTTCTTGATGAGCTTGTAGAGCGCGTAGACGAAGTTCGCGACGAACCCGCCCGCCATGACCACCGTCCATTGCAGCAGCGGCGCCACCGTCGAGCTGACGCCGTCAGCGACGGCGAGATTGACCGGGGTGTTGGAGGCGGTCGCGCCGATGTTCAGCGCCGCCGAGCCGGCACCGGAGGCGAGAGCCATGATGAATCCCACCATGAACAGGGACTTTCCGCCTCCCTGCTGGCTGGAGGACTCCTCCTCGCCCTGCTTGGCCTTCTTCATGAAACCGGCCTTGGAGAGGATGACGACTCCGACCATCAGGACCACCTGACCGATAAGGATCAGCGCGAAAACCTCCGGTTCAGGCCAGGTTCCCAAAATCGCCATGGGCACGAGGCTGCCGAGCAGGTTGGACAGACCGAGGTTGATGCCCGTGACAAGCGAGACGCCGATGTAGTCGATGGCCCGGCTGTACCAGATGGAGCTGATGCCCCAGAACATTCCCGCGAGCGCACCGCCCACCAGCATCGGAAGCGGGGTTTCTGCGAGATATTTCAGATAATCGCCGCCGATACCGATGAATGCCCAGATGTGCGGCATCGCCAAAACGCCCACAAGGGAGAAGAGCGCCCAAAACGCCTCCCATGAGAACGGTTGGTACTTCTTGAAGCATATACCGAAACTGCCTTGAAATAACGTGGCCAGCAAGAGAACTCCGAATGCTGTCGCCATGACCAACTCCTTACATCGTTGGATTACGGTCCCGCATCCCAGATCCGCGGTTTCTGGTAGCTGGTAGCACCAATTTATAGACTCCTAGGATCATCATTTTCAACTGAAAGTTGAAAATGCCGTATATAAAAGAGTAAACGGTCGATTTACTCAGATAAGCGGTATTTTGGTACTACCAATTGCTTTTTCTGTTCAGATACTAGACAAGTATTGGTACTACCACTTAAAGTGAACCTCAATTCAGTGCGCAAGGAGCACGCATGGGTTACGAGAAGGGAACGGAGACCTATATGGGCACGACGCTCAAGGGCATTACTTGGAACCACAGCCGCGGATACTCCTCGATCGTAGCGGTCACCCAACGATTCGCGGAACTTCATCCGGGTTTCGACATCCATTGGGAGAAACGCTCCCTCTCGGAATTCGAAAGTAAGCCGATCGAGCAGCTCGCATACGAATACGACCTGCTCGTAATCGACCACCCATGGGCGGGCTTCGCGGCTCGTCATAATGTGCTGCTTCCCCTCCAGTCGCTTCTTCCCGATAGCTTCCTCGCTGATCAGGCTGAGAACTCGGTCGGCCCGTCGCATCGAAGCTATGATTTCGACGGCTTCCAAAGCGCTCTCGCCATCGACGCCGCCTCTCCGGTCGCCGTCCATCGCCCGGACAAGATCTCGCCGGACGATCTTCCAAGAACCTTCGACGATGTGCTCGAACTCGCGAAATCAGGATCCGTCATCTACGCGGCAACGCCCACGTACCTGCTCATGGATTTCTACGCGTTCTGCAACACGGCGGGCGGATCCCTGTTCTCTGAGGAAAACAACCTCCGGGTGGTCGATCGCGAGACTGGGGTCGCGGTGCTGGAAGATATGCGGAAGCTGGCCTCCCTCTGCCCTCGGGACATCTTCCGGTACGATACGATCGCGCTCCATGAGGCGCTCTGCTCCAGCGGGACGGCGGTCTACTGCCCGTTCGTATATGGATACGTCAACTACTCACGACGCGGGTACGCCCCCCACCTTCTCAAAGCAACCGATATCATCCGATACCGCGGAAAGATGATGACCGGCGTGCTCGGAGGCACGGGTCTGGCGGTCTCATCCGGATGCCGCCACGTTGAGGAGGCGGTGTCGTTCGTCCTCTATGCCCTCGATCCCGAAACCCAGCGAACCATCTACTTCGACGCGGGCGGACAACCGGGCCATCGCCGGGCCTGGCTCGATGAGGAATGCAATCGACAGAGCCTCGACTTCTTCAAGGACACGCTCGCGACGCTCGACGCCAGTTATCTTCGCCCGCGTTACAGCGGCTACCTGTACTTCCAAGACCATGCGGGCATCGTAATCCGGGACTACGTGCGCGATGGGGGCGATCCTGTGAAAGCCCTCGACCGGCTCGACTGCATGTACCGCGATTCCCTGAACCTCTGAACCGCCATGATCGCGATTTCACGTCCTATCACCACCGATTTGCAGGAGGCGATCCGCGCAAGATGAAACCCCTTGACGGAATCCTGGTCCTCGATTTCTGCCAATACCTCGCCGGCCCATCCTGCGCCCTGCGCTTGGCCGATCTCGGCGCCCGCGTCATCAAAGTCGAACGTCCCCGAACGGGCGACGGCTCCAGACACCTCGTTCTCGAGGGGTGCCTGTCCGATGGTGACGCGGTGAACTTCCACGTCATCAACAGGAACAAGGAGTCTATCGAGCTCGACACCAAGAGCCCTGAAGGCCTCGCCGCGGCGAAACGCCTGATTAGCCGCGCAGACGTGTTGATCGAGAGCTTCCGCCCCGGCGTCATGGGGAAGATGGGGCTGGATTACGAAACCGTGCGGGAGCTCAACTCCCGCCTCGTGTATGCGAGCATCACGGGCTACGGCGCGCTCAGCCCTTGGGCAAAGAAGCCCGGCCAGGACCTGCTCGTCCAATCGCTTTCAGGTCTTGCCTGGCTCAATGGAAACGCCGACCAGCCACCGATGCCCTTTGCGCTCTCCCTCGCCGATTCGTATACCGGCATCCACGCCGCGGAAGGCATCTTAAGCTGCCTGATTCGACGGGAGGCCACCGGCGCAGGCGGCCATGTCGAGGTGAGCCTGCTCGCCTCCGTGATCGACCTCCAATTCGAGGTCATCACAACCTACCTCAACGACGGAAGGCGCGCGCCGAGAAGAAGCGCGTACAACAACGCGCATGCCTACCTTTCCGCTCCGTACGGCATCTACGAGACCTCCGACGGTTATATCGCATTGGCAATGGGGTCGGTCAGCGAGCTTGGACGCATCTTGGACTCGGCGCGAATCGAATCCTTCGATGATCCCGACGAATGGTTCACACGTCGGGACGAGATCAAGCGCGAGATCCAATCCGTTCTGATGACCGGAACCACGGACCATTGGCTTGCGAAACTGGAGACCGCGAAGTACTGGTGCTCGGATGTCTACACCTGGGAGCGACTCATGGCGGACGATGCCTTCACCGCCCTCGATTTCATCCAAGATGTCGCAAGACCGGGAACGGGCGAGTTGCTGACCACCAAATGCCCGATTCGGTTCTCGGGAGAGGACTTCGGTCCCTCTCGCCCAGCTCCGCGGCTCGGTGAGCATACGCGATCGATTGTCGAGGAGTTCGATCTCGGACAGGATGGAGAGGATGGCCGATGAAGCCCCTGCAGGGAATTACCGTATTGGACCTATCACAGTTCCTCTCCGCTCCGTCCGCGACGCTGCGCCTGGCGGACCTCGGCGCGGACGTGATCAAAATCGAACGTCCCGGAATCGGCGACATCTGCCGCACGATGTACATCTCCGAATGCAAGATCGACGGGGACAGCTCCCTGTTCCATGCGATCAACCGAAACAAGGAGAGCGTCGCGCTCGACCTCAAGGACCCTTCGTGCCGAGAGGCGCTCGAACGGCTCGTGAGGAACGCGGACGTGATGGTCGTCAACTACCGTCCCGGCGTCGCTGAGCGCCTCGGCATCGATTACGATCGCATGCGGGCGATTAACCCCGCGATCGTATACGGTGAGGTGACCGGTTACGGAAAGACCGGCCCCTGGGTCGAGAAGCCCGGCCAGGACCTGCTCGCCCAATCGCTCTCGGGCATCTGCTGGCTCAACGGGAACGCCGATCAACCGCCCACGCCGATGGGGCTTTCGATTGGAGACCTGTTCGCCGGACAGCACCTCGTCCAAGGAATTCTCGCCGCCGTTTTTCGGGCCAAGCGGACCGGAGCGGGGGCACATGTCGAGGTGAACCTGCTCGCATCCCTTCTGGACGCGCAGTTCGAGATGTTCTCCACCTACCTGAACGATGGCATGAAACCGCCGAAGAGAAGCGCGGTCAACAATGCGAACGCGTATATCGACGCTCCTTACGGCATCTACCGAACCTCCGACGGATATCTCGCCCTCGCGATGGTCCCCATACCCCGACTCGGAGAGCTCATCGACTGCCCGTCATTGCTCTCCTATTCCGATCCTGAAACCTGGCATACAAGACGGGATGAGATCAAGGAGGTCATCGCGGAGCACCTGCGGACAGGCAGCACAGACCATTGGCTCTCCGTGCTCGAACCTGCGGATGTGTGGTGTTCGAACGTCTATTCCTGGGACGAGCTGATGGAGACGGCGGCATTCGACGCGATTGACATGGTCCAGCGCGTCGAGCGTCCTGACGGAGCAAGCATCGAGACGACCTGCTGCCCGATCCTTATCGACGGAGAGCGCCCGAAGGGAGGCCCGGCAGCCCCCAGACTCGGAGAGCACACCGATCGCCATCTGACATCCTGAGCGCCTTGCAGATTCGAAATGCGGACTCAACCGCAGGACTTGTGAAGCAGGAGGCGAAGGACCGCCGATTTCAACGAGGATGACGCTGCCTCGCCCCAACGACCAGTCGGTGCCGCATGCACCAGAGAGGAGACCGAAATGGACGAAATGACTTTCTACTATGAGGATTACCGCATCGGAGATGTACGTGAGACAGGGGCTCGCACCATCACCGAGGCAGACATCGTCCTTCATGCCGGGCAGACCGGAGACTTCTTCCCGCATCACATGGATGCCGAGTTTTGCAAGGAGACCGAGTTCGGGCAGCGCATCGCGCACGGCACCCTCACGTTCTCCGTGGGGGTCGGCCTGACCGCCTCCTTTGTGAACCCGGTCGCCTTCTCATACGGATATGAGCACCTTCGGTTCATCAAGCCGGTGTTCATCGGGGACACCATTCACACCGTGGTCACCGTCTCCGAGAAGAAGGACCACCGCAAGCACCCGGACAAGGGCATCGTGACCGAGCACCTCGATATCATCAACCAGCGCGGCGAGACGGTCATGGTCGCCGACCATCTGCTCATGTGCCAGAAACGCGAGGCGTGACACAGAGCCGACGGCGGCGCAGAAAAGAATCCGGCCAAAAGCCCCCGTCCCGGTCCGTCAGACGGAGCGGGGCGGGGCGCCCTTCGCCCACCGCGCGGGCGCGGCCCCTAGTCCAGGTGGTAGAGCTCCTCCATGAACTCCCAGTCGCCGTCCTCGCCGAACGGCCGCATGCTGGGGCCGACCGCCGCCCACCACTCCTGGGTCCTGGGGTCCGCCGCCATCTTGGCCATGTCGGCCTCGTAGTCGTCGCCGGTGTACTCGTAGTAGGAGAACAGCAGGCCGCCGTAGTGGTAGATCGAGTAGTTCCGCAGGTTGCAGGCCTTGATCATCTCGTTCACGCCCTCGAACGGGGCGGCGTGGTAGGCCTTGTAGGCGCGGTACCCCTCCTCGCC
>NZ_JAQECM010000041.1:16903-21853 GCF_027669965.1 Candidatus Collinsella stercoripullorum
CCTCGCCGTTCACGCGCGAGACGGAGCCGGAGCGCTGGATCTTGCCCATAGGAGCCTCCTTGATTGATGCGGACACAACCCCTATGTACCCATCTGCGCAGCTGACCTCGCGGCGCATGTGGCTGATCTCGCCGCGCACGGGCGCTCAGGGTCTGCACGACAATCGCACCGTGAATCATATACGTATAATATTCTTATAAACGCGCAGGTACCAGAAAATCTTGTGCATAAGAATCCGTTCCAAACAAAACCCACCAAGAAGGAAGGTTGAGTTTGATGCGATTTTTGCGTGCCCCTCGCTCACAGGCGCCACACCCTTCAACAAAAGCCCAGTTGAATCCTGCGGTTTTGTTGAAGGGTGTGGCGCGTGGGGAGAAACGGCACTCAAAAATCGCACCAAACTCGATATACATGGTTTTTGACCTAGGAAATCCCTCGATCCACATACCGCCGACCGGCCTTAATCGTTACCGGGCCGCATCAGGAACAGTAGCGTCAGTCCGGATCGGTGAGCGCCCGGGCGAGCCCCAGCCCCATCGGCAAGAACAGGATGATCATGATGGCGCGGATGATCCACTCCATGGCGTCCAGCGTCTGGAACACGCCCATGTAGTACACCGCCCGGTACATATACAGGCCGGGGACCATGATGACGATGGAAGGAACCGTGATGGAGATGCGCGGGAACTTCGTCTTGGTGCCGGTAATCGACGCCAACAGGCCGGCGCAGACGGCGCCCGCGAATGCCGCCGCCTCGGGCGGCATGCCGACCAGGTCGACGAGCGTGAGGCGCAGCGTGTTGGCGATCGCGCCCACGACGCCCGCCGTCGCCGCCATCCTATAGGTCGAGTTGAACATCATCGAGAAGCCGAACACCCCGACGAAACTCGCGACGAGCCGCAAGGCGAACATGACCGGCGCGCTCAGGCCCTGCGCGGCGAAATCATCCGGGTGCAGCTCGACCATCATCGCCACGAGCCAGGCCACGAGCGTCGCGACCACGATGACCGCGCACGCGTAGGCGAGGCGCTCGAGCCCCGAGCGAAAATCGAGCTTCGCGATATCGAGCCCGCTCGTGATCAAGGGGGACCCGGGGATCACGAACAGCATGGCCCCGATATAGCCTGCCTCGTGCTCCGCCGCGTCCTTCACCGCAAGCGACAGCAACGACAGGCACCCTAGGTAGACCAGGCAGGCGACCGCGACCGACACGCCGATGCAGACGAAATGCGTGAGCCTGCGTCGAGCATGATGCGGCGCGTGAAGTTCCCGAGTCCCGCACCCACGAACGCGCAGCCCATCTCGATGGGCCCGCCGCCGAGCAGGAACACGAAGGCGGCACACGCGGCAGCAGACGCCAAGCCGACCGCCCACGGGGCATAGTTGCCCGGCGTGTGCTCGATGGCGTCCATGCGATCATGGAACGCGCGCACGGTCAGGGTGTCGCCGCGCTTCTGCACGTCGCGGACGAACTCCTCCATGAGCTGGATGCACTCGGTGTTCACGCCGGTCGTATGGAGCGAGACGACCTCGGAGAAGCTGTTGTGCCCGTCGATGCACGTGCATTCGATCGTCGTGAGGCTCACCGCCGCCGAGACGGTGACGCCCAGGACGCCGGCGATCTTGTTCATGCAGTCGCGCACGCGCCAGCTGCCCGTGCCGCCAGCGAGGACAAGCAGACCCGCGCGGCAGATGATGGACGACTTGTCGTCCAGGTCGGCATCGACGGCAAGCATGTCATCGCAGTCGGTCACCTCGTGCCACGGAACGGCCATGTGGTTGCGATGCCGTACGCGCGCGGTGCGCATGCGGCAGGGGCGCGTGCGCGATGGCTTCGCGGATTCCCGCGGCGGTCCGTTTCTGCTCGTGGTCCATGGAGCGCCTTTCGATGGGATGCACGGTTTACCCATGGTACCGTGCGGGCGCGCCCGCTTGAAAACAAAGGGGTGTCCAAACCGGACAAGCGGTGCGTTTTGGCGCGCGCAAGGGAGACGCCGGCAGGCCCCCTTCACGCCGGGCGCCCGCGGCCGCCAGGCGCTACGAGCGACCGGCGACCGTCCCTGCGCGGGCGGGCTTGCGCTCGCGATCGATGAACATGATGGCGAACGCCGCGACCAGAAGCCCCGAGCACACGCCGATGGCCATGTGCCCCAGGCGACCGACGCACCAGTTGCCGAGCACCGCGCCCGCGGCAAAGCAGGCGATCAGACCGAAGTAGAGCATGCCGTTTTCCAGAAAGCCGCGGTCGCGGTTGAGCAGGTAGTCGTCCATGTTCTGCATGGCGGAACGCAAGTTGCCGATGCACATGGTCGTGGCGATGCCGTGCCCGTGGATCTTCCGGAACGACTCGACCTGCATGCCGCACGCGAACGACGTCACGCAGTTCGCCGCGACATCGGGCACGATGAAGGCGACGGCGAGCAGGGCGGCCGCCTCGAGCAGCACGATGACCTGCCTCCAGTGCAGCGCGCTCGAAAAGCGGCAATGGACGAGATCGGCGATCACGATGCCCGCAGCGAACGCGAGCACCGGCAGCGCGTAGTGGACCATGCCAGCCCAATCGCCTTCGGAAAGATGCACGCCGCACAGCAGGATGTTTCCCGTTTGCGCGTTGGCGAACACCCCGCCGCGCGCCATGTAGGAATAGGCGTCCATGAATCCCCCGGCAAGGGCCATGATGACGCCGAGCTCGATGGAATCGGATATCTGACGTGCACGCTCCATGGCGCTCCGCTCCCCTTCATGTCGAGCGGAGCGCCCCGCGCCCGCTACGTCATCTTGCGCCGCGATCCCACAGCGACGCGCCCGCTGAGCCGCACGACGAATCGAACGGCCTGCAGGAAAGCGTAGCGTAATCGTGCGCACCCCGCGGAAAAACGAGATACGGTAATCGAATTGGTACAATTCGACACGATCAGAATCGCGCGATGCCCGTCACCGCGCAGGCAATGGATTGGAGTCCCCATGGCCGACCGTTCGCAGTTCCTTCCCGTCTCCCGCGCCGACATGGACGCGCGCGGCTGGGATGCCTGCGATTTCGTCTACGTCTGCGGCGACGCGTACGTGGATCACCCCTCGTTCGGCATGGCCATCATCACGCGGGTGCTCGAGGCGCACGGATACCGCGTCGGCATCATCTGCCAGCCGGATTGGCGCGACCCCTCAAGCATCGCCGCGCTCGGCGAGCCGCGCCTGGGCTTTTTGGTCTCCGCGGGCAACATGGACTCCATGGTCAACCACTATTCCGTCACCAAGCATCGTCGCCGAACCGACGCCTACACGCCCGGCGGCGTCGCGGGCGCGCGGCCCAACCACGCCGCCGCCGTCTACGGCAACCTCATCCGCCGCACATTCAAGCACGCGCCCATCATCTTGGGCGGCATCGAGGCGAGCCTGCGCCGCCTCGCCCACTACGATTACTGGTCCGACTCCCTCAAGCGCAGCATCCTGCTCGATTCCGGCGCCGACCTCGTGCTGTACGGCATGGGCGAGCACGCCATCGTCGAGGTGGCCGACGCGCTCGCCGCGGGCCTGCCCATCGACCAGATCACCTATGTCGACGGCACGGTCTACCGCGTGAGCGGCGGCGAGCAGGCGCTTGCCGAGGTCTACGATTACGAGCTGCTCCCCTCGTGGGACGATCTCGAGGCCGACCGCCTGGCGTACGCGCGCAGCTTCGCCATCCAGTATCGCAACATGGACCACATCACCGCCCACCGCCTTGTGGAGCCCTATCCGCATGGGGTGTACGTGGTGCAGAACCCGCCGGCGGCGCTGCTTTCGACCGAGGAGATGGACGCGGTCCACGAGCTTCCGTACGCGCGCGCCTGGCACCCCGACTACGATGAGGCCGGCGGCGTGCCAGCGTTCTCCGAAGTCAAGTTCTCCATCACGTCCAACCGCGGGTGCTTCGGGGAGTGCTCGTTCTGCGCGCTCGCGTTCCATCAGGGCCGCGCGCTGCAGGTGCGCAGCCGCGAGAGCATCATCCGCGAGGCGGAGGCGCTCACCCGCGATCCCGACTTCAAGGGCTACATCTCCGACGTGGGCGGGCCCACGGCCAACTTCTTCCGCCCCGCCTGCGACAAGCAGCGCGAGCACGGCGTGTGCCGGGACCGCCGCTGCCTGTGGCCGACCGTGTGCCGCAACATGGTGGTGGACGAGGACGGCTACGCCGACCTGCTGCGGCGCCTGCGCCGGATCCCCGGCGTGAAGAAGGTGTTCGTGCGCAGCGGCATCCGGTTCGACTACGCGATGGCCGATACCTCCGACCGCTTCCTCACCGAGCTTGTGCGCCATCATGTGAGCGGGCAGCTGCGCCTCGCTCCCGAGCATGTGAGCGACGCGGTCCTCTCCGTCATGGGCAAGCCGCCGCGCGCGGTTTACGACGCGTTCTGCCGGCGCTTCGATGAGCTGTGCCGCCGCTACGGGCTCGAGCAGTACGTGGTGCCCTACCTCATCAGCAGCCACCCCGGGTCGACGATGGCCGAGGCCGTCGAGCTCGCCGAGGCGGTGCGCGACATGGGCTACATGCCCGAGCAGGTGCAGGACTTCTACCCCACCCCGTCGACGATGTCGACCTGCATGTACTACACGGGCGTGGACCCGCGCACCATGGAGCCGGTCTACGTCGCGCGCGACCCGCACGAGAAGGCCATGCAGCGCGCGCTCATCCAATACCGCAAGCCGGAGAACTACCGCCTCGTGCACGAGGCGCTCGAGCGGGCGGGCCGCCGCGACCTCATCGGGTACGACCGGCACTGCCTGATCCGCCCCGTGCCGCCCGCAGGCGCCGCCGGACGCGGGAAGGACGCGCGCGGCGGCGGGAAGACGGGCTTAGGAAAAGCGGGAGCGGGCAAGCGCTCCAAGCGCAAGGCGGGCGCGGGGGCGCCGCAGGACCGCGGCGGGAGGCCTGCGCCGGGCGGCGGGCGCGGACCCAAGCGCGCCCCGGAC